>CAIKBU010000042.1 GCA_903825765.1 uncultured Actinomycetes bacterium
TGCCCATGGTGGTGGGCGACGCTCGGTCGTGGCTCTACGCCGGAACCGGGCTCCACAGTGGTCAGACCATCGCGAACGCGGTGGGCTCCGACATTGATCACTACGTCGCGACCCCGGTGTCGCCGGGTAACGAACAGATTCTCTCGCACTCACCGGTGCCCATCGGCACCGGCACCTTCTCGGGGCAAACCTGGAACGGCGACACCTACGCCGATGCGGTCTACTTTACGAACCCGGTTTCGCACGCTGGCGTGTTCGATAGCGGGAATAACATCTGGATCGGCGACCTTATGAACTGCCCGAAGACGCAGTCCTCCTGCCCCCAGTCGACCTTCATCGCGATGACCAACAACATTTTGCAACTCTTCGGCCACGGTCCGACCGGTCTGACCACAACCTCGGTATCGAATCTCGCCACTATTTCCCCCGCTGGTTCGTAGTGGGGCGCGCGCAACGCCCCTCCATCTGGGCATTGCTTCATCATCGCAATCCTCGACTCGTTCTCCTCGGTCAGTCAATCTCGAGCCTCGGTGACGGTATCGCCACGGTGGCCTTCACCTTGCTCGTTATTGACACCACCCACTCGGTTACCCGACTCGGATGGTTCGCTGCGGCTCGGCTCATTCCCCTGGTCATTTTCTTGCTCGTCGGCGGGGCTGTCGTCGACCGCTTCTCACGGCGGACGCTGATGCTCCTCTCGGATCTTGGCCGAGTAGTGCTCACTGCACTGGTGACCGGGGCGCTCATCGCGCACGTTCTGACCTTCAATGAAATCCTCGCGGTCGGCTTCCTCTTCGGGGCTTTTGATGCCGTCTTCATGCCAGCCTTCTCGGCCCTCGTTCCCGAAATCACGCCACCCGAACTCCTCAACGCCATGAATGCCGCTCGCCCCATTGCCCTCAACCTCATGGGTTTCGCGATTGGCCCCGCCATTGGCGGCATCATCGTGAGCGTGTCAACGACGTGGGCCATTGGCGCGGACTGCGTTACGTTCCTGTTCTCGACAGTCATGCTGGCGCAGGTCCGGGGCCTCACCGCGCCGCTTCGGGCAACGACGACCTCCGTGCGACACGACATTCGCGAAGGACTGCGTTACTGTCGCGAGACGCCGTGGCTATGGTGGACGCTGCTCGGGGTCATTTTGACCAATGGCCTGGTTGGCTCGCCGCTCCCCGTCCTTCTTTCGTTCTACCTTCGACACACGCTGCACAGTTCGTCCGACGCGGTAGGCAACGCCTACGCCCTGTTCGGTTGTGCCGGCGCCCTCGGCGCGCTCCTCGCCTCGGGACTGCGTACGCCACGACGACGCGTGCGCTGGATGTGGGGCATCTGGGGAGTCGCCACGCTCAGTGCGACAACGTTTCTCTTCGCCCACAATTTCGCTTCGGCGATGATTTTCCCGATGGTGGCGGCGCCGTTATGGTTCGTCGGTGACATTATCTGGAATGGCCTACTGCAGACCGAGGTCCCGCGCAGTCTGCTCGGTCGGGTGAGTTCGATTGACGCCCTCATCTCCTTCGGCCTCAACCCGGTCGGCATCCTCGTGGCCACCTGGTTGTCCGCGATGCTCGGCGTTCAGCGGTACTTTCTCATCATGGGTCTCGTGACGGTACTTCCTTCCATCGTCATTTTGAGCAGTCGACGCGTGAACGCCGTCGACGAGGGTCGCTAGCCGAGTCCCAGTTGGGGCGCGGCGGCGAGAGAGAGGCCCACGACGCGTGGACCACGCTTCGCACTCGCGGGATAGATCAAGTCGCAACGAAAACTACGGCTCTTCATTTCGCCGCTGCGCCCACCACGCACCTCGACCCACTCCTCGTTCGAAACAATATTGGTGACGTGAGCAACGAAGACCCACGTCATGCGCAGCTCCTTCTCGCTATTGACCACGACCGAGTCGCCGGTGCGCAGTCCGGCCCACTGCGTCGACCGTTTGAGATTGCCCTGCGTGGTCACTACGGTGCGCTTCTTCACCCCTTCATTAAAGCGCACTCTCGTGACACTGACGCCGCCGTGTCACGGGAGCGTTCTAGGGTGACTGCATGTCCTTTGACCCCACCGTTGTTGCCCTGCCCCGCGCACTCTCCCCCTCGCGCCTCTCGGACTTTCAAAGCTGCCCGCGTAAGTATGAGTACTCCGCCGTACTCAAACTTCCCCAGCCCGCCTCCTACGCCAGCGTCAAAGGGCGCTTCGTGCACGCCATTTTGGAGCGCCTCTTCGCCCTCGAGCCCGATCAACGCACGCGCGCAGCAGCGGACCACTTTATCCCCGAGGCCATCGAGGTTGTCATCACCCCCGAGGTGCGCGTCGACCTCAACTACAACGATGCGCTTGAGGCCACGTTGCTCGCAGACACCGCGACCATTCTCGAGCAGTACTTCATCATGGAGGACCCCACGACGGTCGTTCTCTACGAGCACAACAACGAAAAGGCAGTTGAACTTGCCCTAAAGGCTGAGGTGCGCGGCGCCCCCCTCTACGGCATCCTCGACCGACTCGACCGCGACGCCAACGGCGATCTCATCATCGTTGACTACAAGACTGGGTCGGTGCCTCGAGGCGACTACGCCACGAGCGCCTTCGCCAATGCCGCACTGTACGTCGAATTGTGTAAGGAAGACCTCAAAATAACCCCGACGGCAGTGCGTCTGCTCTACGTCGCTCACGGCGAAACACTCGAACGACGGGCTGAGGAAATCTTTCCCGGTGAACGGGCTAAGGCCGCCGCCGACGCCTGGGAAAAAATAAAGCAGGCACACGCGGCCGGAAACTTTACCCCTCGTCCATCGGCGAGTGCCTGTCGATTCTGCCCCGCTGATTACCAAGCACGTTGTCGAGCCGAAGGCGTCGAGGTCGTCGTCGCGCCCCCGCGGCGTCGCTAGGCCGTCGGACCGGTCGCACCCGAAGAGCCGCTCGAGCCTGATGAACCGCTGGAACCGGAGGAACCCGATGATCCGGACGACCCGCTGGACCCCGAAGAACCCGATGATCCGCTGGACCCCGAAGCACCCGTAGCACCGGTCGCTCCCGTAGGCCCAACGGGGCCGACCGCGTAGGTCGCGAAATTCGTCAACGTCAAGAAGAGATTGGCGCTCGGAATTCGCCACAGCAGCACACCAGTGCGCAGCAGGCTCTTACACTCACCGGCGGCGGACTTGTTGATAAACGTTCTGAGTTGCGCTTGGGTGGCGTGGTGTTTAGCCTGCCACTTGACTCCCTTACCCGAATTGACGGTCGATTCAATCCAGTACCACAGGGGCAAAAGATTGGCTGCC
Organism: uncultured Actinomycetes bacterium; assembly: GCA_903825765.1. GTDB lineage: Bacteria > Actinomycetota > Acidimicrobiia > Acidimicrobiales > RAAP-2 > RAAP-2. Next base: position 3,276 of record CAIKBU010000042.1, read on the forward strand.
GCGAAGGAGTTCTGCTCGTCGATCACAATGAGTGAATCCGACGCCACCACTGCGTTATCAGTCAAGCCCAACCACGTGGTCACATTCGACGTGCACAGCGCCTGGCGAATCGGCCCACTGGTAACGGGATGGGCCGGCTGAACAAACTTTGAGGTCACCACCACGGTCTTGCCGTGCAGGGCGCTGGCAATGGCCTCGACGGTACTCGACTCCACCGCAACGAGGTCAAAGGGTGGCTTGACCGAAATTGGCTCAAGCCACAGTCGCCACGAAGCACCGTAGGCGTAGGGCATGGCGATATGGCGGGGCTTGGGCAGGCCATTCTTCTGCCAGACGGGCAAGTTCGAGGTGTAGGCGTTGACGACGGGCAGCATTTGGTGGCGAGCGTGCGTAAGGCCGGCCGTGGAGTTGTAGAACGAGAAGATCATCTGGGTAGCGCCAACGCCACATTCGAACGTGGCAAAGTTGCCACGACGCTGCTGCGCGCTTGATTGGTACACCGACACGGGTCGCCGCGTCGAATGAGGGTCGCAAAAGTGACGAATCGTCGCCACGTCCTTCGTAAAGGCGGCCTTGAGCGCAGCAACCGAGCTCGTTCGTGGCGAAGCGCCGGAGTCAATGGCACTGACCAATGACACCACGACTGCCCCGACCACCGCGACCAGTCCAAGTCGACGCTGTAGGGAGGACGGCACTGGAGACATGGTCATTCCTTTCGCTGCCCGCGGCAACTCATGAAAAAAATACCAGACGAGACATCCTCGGCGGTGTGGCTAGATTACGCCAAGGCTTCACTTGTCTTATTTCTTTGCGAATTTCTCCATTCTCGATGAGGCGACACTCCCCCGCCATCACTCTCCCTACGATGGAAGCATGGTTCCCTTCCTCCTCTCGTACGACTACCGTTGCCCGTTCGCCAAGAACATGCACCTCCACCTCATTGCCGCGCAGCGCGCGGGGGCGAACTACGACGTCACCTTTATTCCCTGGACGATGAGCCAGGGGCACAAGCCCGAAGGTGCGCTCGACGTCTGGGCCGACGAGAAGCAGGACAAGGTGAACCTGGCGTTGACCGTCTCTATCTCAGTGCGCGACCAGCAGCCCGAGCACTTTCTCGACGCTCACGAGGCCCTGTTTCGGGCCCGCCACGAGCAGGGGCTACGACTCAATGACATCGATCAACTGACCGAGATTCTGTCTCCGCTCGGCGTTGACATGGAAGCCGTGCGCGCCGACCTCGCCACTCGCCGACCACACCAGGTACTTGGCGAGGCCTACGCCCTCATGGCAACCTACGAGGCCTTCGGTGTGCCCACGTTTGTGGTCAACCACGACGCCACGTTCGTGCGCTACATGAAGTCACCGACCGACGATCCGTCCGCGTCGCGCGCCGTAATCGACACCTTGCTCGCACTGATGGAGCACAGCGTCGACATCAATGAGTTCAAGCACACCAAGGTGCCGAACTAACACCCCAGTTGGGTTAGTGGAAGAGTCGAAGAACGAGTTCGATGACGGCCCCGGCGACCAGTGCGGCCACGGGCAAGACATACCTACGGCCCTGCTTCTTGCGCAGGTTCGTTAGGAGTTCGCCACCACCCATGCCGGCGAGCACGATGGCCGCGATGATGGCGAGCACGCGCAAGCCGCCCTTGCCTTCGTGCACGGTTGCCACCATGGCGACGCCCGCCGCGATCTCAATGGCGCCAATAATCCGGTAGGTCTGCTTCGAGAATCCGAGGCGCTCGGCGGAGTTGCTCATGACCTCATTGAACATGATGCGCTGGGCACCCAGGCTCGAGAAGATAACAAAGAGGGCAAGGGCGATCAAACTGGCTAACTGGCTCATGGCTAAGCATCGTAGTCAAGGTCTCGAATGCCGTGGTGGCAAACCCCGCACTACTAGCGTGGAGTCGTGAAAGACGAGGATATCTCCCCACTTGTTCGCGTCGGCGTCATTGGGGCGGGACAACTCGCCCGCATGATGGGTGACGAAGCCTCGAAGTCCAACGTACGCGTGGTCGTGCTGGCCACCGGTGACGACGAGAGTGCCATCGCCACCGCCGATGCCGTCGTGTTTGGCGATCCGCGCTCTATGGACGATCTTCGCGCTCTCGCCGCCGAGTCCGACGTCATTACCTTCGATCACGAACTCGTTGATCTCACCCTCCTGAGTGCCCTCGCGGACACCGGCGTGACGCTGCGCCCGAGTCCCGACGCACTGCGCTTCAGTGTGGACAAGCTCGTCCAACGGGCCGCCTTCGCCCTCGAGGGCCTACCGGTCCCGGCCTTTTGCGAAGTGCGCGCGCCCGAAGAGGTGCCGGCGTCCTTCTTCGCCAACGGCCAGCCCCCGGTGCTCAAGGCCCCCACCGGGGGCTACGACGGACGGGGCGTTCACTTCCCCGATTCACTCGAGGAGTGCCACGAACTCATTCGCGCCATGGGCGCCATCGGGCCAGTCCTCGTGGAGGAGCGCTGCACCCTGCTGAGCGAGGTGGCCCAGATGGTGGTGCGGAGTGTCGCCGGTGACGTCAAGCTCTACCCCCTCGTCACCACCGTGCAGGCCGACGGCATGTGCAACGAGGTTCGCTTCCCCGTCACCCTCGACGACGCGACCATCGCCCACGCCAACGACCTTACGACGCGTATCGCCGAACTCATCGGTCTCGTGGGCGTTATGGCGGTTGAGTACTTCGTCACGCCGCAGGGGCTGGTCATTAATGAACTCGCCCTTCGCCCCCATAACTCTGGTCACTGGACTATCGAGGGCTGCGTCACCTCCCAGTTCGCCAATCACCTCCTCGCCGTGAGTGGCCAACCACTCGGTGATACCTCCCCGGTGGTCTCCGCCGCGGTGATGGTGAACGTCGTGGGGAGTGATGTTCCGGCCACCCCCGAAGCCGCGGCCATTGACGGCGCCTTCGTCCACCACTACGGAAAAGCGTGGCGATCGGGTCGCAAGCTCGGTCACGTGACGGTGACCGGCGAGGACATCGCCACGCTAAAGATGCAAGCATGGAAGAGTGCCCACCTCTACGGCACCAGGACACAGGAGACGCAATGACCACCCCGACCGTTGGCATCATCATGGGAAGTTCCTCCGACTTTGACGTTATGGAAGCCGCGGCGGACATGCTCACTCGTTTCGGCGTCTCGTACGAGATCCGCGTCGTGTCGGCCCACCGCACCCCCGACGTGATGGTGGAGTACGCCCGAGGGGCCAGTGAACGCGGCCTCAAGGTCATCATCGCCGGAGCCGGTGGGGCCGCGCACCTGCCAGGTATGGTCGCCGCAATGACGACGCTGCCGGTGATTGGCGTGCCCGTCGCGCAGGCTCGCCTCGACGGTTTGGACTCACTGTTGTCCATCGTCCAGATGCCTCGTGGGGTGCCCGTCGCGACGGTGGCCATCAATAACGCCGCCAACGCCGCTCTCCTCGCCCTGCGCATCCTCGCGGTCAGCGACCGCGACCTCACGGCTGCCCTCGACGATTACCGCCACGAAATCGCAGGTCAGGCCATCGAACAGGACCAGACACTCCCCCGAGCGTAGGGCTCACTCGCGCCAGCGAGTGAAGGCGATGCGCCACAAAAATGGCGTCGAGGCAATAGGCTTTCGTGAGAAGAAGGAGGCCCGCCGTGGGTATCACCAAACGAATTGCCAATCTGTTTCAGGCGAAGTCAAACGCTGCGCTGAACAAGCTGGAAGACCCCCGTCAGACACTCGACCTCTCGTACGAGCAGCAGTTGGACAATCTGACCAAGGTCAAGCGTGCCGTGGCCGACGTCGCCACCGCCCGTAAGCGCCTCGAGATCCAGGCTGAAACACTCAAGACCCAAGGTGACAAGTTGGCCGAGCAGGCCAAGCAGGCCCTCGCCATTGGCGACGAGGGGCTCGCCCGCGAGGCCCTCACCCGCCGCGAGGCCATCGCCACCCAGTTGAAGGATCTCGACGTCCAGCACTCCTCCGTCGCGGATCAGGAAGAAAAACTCCAGGCCACCGCCACTAAGTTGGCCACCGAAGTCGAGGCCTTCCGCACGAAGAAAGAAACCATCAAGGCCACCTACACCGCTGCCGAGGCGTCCGCCCACATCGCCGAATCGGTGTCGGGCATCTCGACCTCGATGGCTGACTCCGGCGCCGCGATGCAGCGGGCTCAGGACAAGGTCGCCGAGATGCAAGCCCGCTCCGGCGCGCTCGACGAACTTCTGGCCTCGGGTGCATTGACTGACCTGACGGCCAGTCCCACCGACGATATTCAGGCCCGCCTCGACGCCGCTGGTGGCTCGAGCGTCGAAGCCGAGCTCGCCGCTTTGAAGGCCCAGCTCGCCGCTGGAGACACCCCCGCCCTGTCCGCTACCGAAGAGAAGTAACCGTGTCGAAGTCAAACATTGAAACCGACGCCGGTCTGAACGTTCGCATGGTCTTCACCGGCCTGATGTTGCTGGTGCTGTACATGATCATTGTGGGCGTGTTGCTGGCCCTCAAACTGTCCTTCTCGGTGGTCATTGTCATCGCCGGTGTGATGCTGTTCAGTCAGTATTTCTTCAGCGACAAGATCGCTATGTTCTCCATGAGCGCCCACGAAGTCAGCCCCGCTGAAGAACCCCAGCTCCACGCCATGGTTGATCGGCTCTGCTTGATGGCCAATATGCCCAAGCCTCGCGTGGGCGTCGCGGAAATTGACATGCCCAACGCCTTCGCCACCGGTCGCAGCCCCAAGGCCGCGGTCGTCTGCGCGACTCGTGGCATCATGAACCGCCTGAGTGACGAAGAGCTCGAAGCTGTCCTCGCTCACGAACTCAGCCACGTCGCCCACCGTGACGTCGCCGTTATGACCATTGCCTCGGGTGTCGGCATGTTGGCCGGACTCGTTGGCCGCATGGCCATGTGGGGCGCCATGCTCGGTGGCGGCGGGGATAACCGCAATAACAACGACAACAATGGCGCCATTGAACTGGTGGTCTGGCTCGTGTCGATTGTCATCTCCATCGTTGCCTACCTGCTCACGATGGCCCTCTCTCGCTACCGTGAACTGGCGGCTGACCGTTCGGGGGCCATCTTGATTGGCAAACCCAGCGTGCTGGCCTCCGCGCTCGTGCGGATCACCGGAGACATTGGTCGCATTCCCCGCACCGACCTGCGCAAGGCCGAAGGCATGAATGCCTTCTTCTTCGCTCCGGCCCTCGCCGGCGGCACCGCCGCGAGCCTCTTCTCGACGCACCCGTCACTCGAGAAGCGTCTTGACGCACTGAGCAAGCTCGAGCGCGAACTCAACGGCCACGCCTAAGTGGGCCTGCGCGACACGATCTTTGGGCGCACCAAACAGGTGCAGCCCAAGCTCGACAACCTCTTCGCTCTGCCCACGGCGGCCCTGACACTACGGACCAACCTCGACCTCGTACCATCCGGTCACGCCGGCTTGTGCTTCAAGGCCGGCAGTGGTGAGAGTGAAGTCAATTCCGACGCCGACATCATGCAGCTGCTCAACTTCGAAGCCGGCGCCGATGCAGCCACCATCACCACCGACGACCTCGGTTTCAAGTGGCTGCTCCTCACCAATGAGGACCTGGACGAACTCGTCACGCGCCTTCACAGCGCCAATGAGACGCTCGTGGAGCACGGCCTCGGGGCGCGTTTACTCTGCGCGGTCTTTGGCTTCTCCCCCGCTCGCCTCCCGGGCGAAGGAGCGGTGAAGATGGTCTACCTGTTCAAGCAGGGCTCATGGTATCCGTTCGCGCCAATCAGCGACAAGGACCGCAATAACGAACTCGAACTGCGCGTCCGCACCTTCCTGGGTAGTGACCTTCCCATCGAAAAGGATCTCAGCCGCTGGATGGCGCTGTGGGGACTGCCCGTCAACTGAGCTGGTTCCCCCATCTCGATGAATTGGATTCATCGCAACCACTGACCGCAGATTTGACGCTATGAGTTTCTGTGGACACTGTGGCCTCGCAACCACGAACGACGTCATCTGCGACGCGTGTAGTGGTCCATCAGCGGCCAGCGTGTCGACGACCACCGAGAGTGATATCGCCCTTCATGTCGCCGGGCGATCGCTGCGCAATCAGGCCCATGAGTTGCGACGTGAGCATCCGATTCGCTCGTTTTTAGCTTTCGCACTTCGTGTGCACACCGACGAAAAGGCGTGGGACAAGGGCGCCGTGGGTGAAGAGAAGGTTGGCAAAGAACTCGAGAAGCTCGGCCCCGAATGGCGCGTCCTCCACAGCATTCCGGTCACCAGTGACGGTGCTGACATAGACCACCTCGTCATCGGACCACCCGGTGTTTTTACGATCAACACGAAGTATCACGTAGGCAAGAAAGTCGTCGTGTACGAGCGGGCCCTGTACGTCAGCGGGCAA
>CAIKBU010000043.1 GCA_903825765.1 uncultured Actinomycetes bacterium
AAGCGAAGAGCCGTGCCCTTCGCGACGGTGATCGCTTGGGGCGCGGCGTTCGCGGCGGCCGACGTGAACTGAGGTGAGGTAGCCGAATGGTCCGCCGTTATCGACGTCACGACCACTCCCTGGGACGTCTGCAGCGTCAAGAGGGGGTAGCCGTCCACCACGCACGATCCGGGGGTGACTTTTGTCAGGGTCGCCGAGTCGTACGCCGTCCCCGCCGCGCCCTGACCTCCGTTGTCCACTGACGAGAAGTCGCCGCCTTGACAGGCGACAGGTGCCAAGGTCGAGGTCGAGGTCGAAGATGTCGTCGTCGAGGTGGTCGACGTCGTGGTCACGGCGTGATGAACCAGACCAAGGTTCCTTCCCGCTACGACAACCACCACAAAGATGAAGAACAGGCCAATGGACTTAAGTCCGCGATTCACTGGTCGAAGTCCTCCGGATTGACGGTGTCGAGGAAGGATCGAAGGTCCGCCAACAGGGAATCTTCATCAACGTCTTCAGACAGCTCGTCGTCCTCGTCATCAGCCGCGTAGATCTGCCCCTCGGCGTTCATCAAGTCATCGTGAACCAACAGGGGTGCGCCAACTCGCAGTGCGAGGGCCACCGCATCGGAGGGCCGGGCGCTAACTGATATTTCCTCCGCCCCGCGAAGGAGTCGCAGCGATGCGAAGAATGTATTGTCAACCAACTCAACAATCTCTACCGAAAAGAGTTTGGCGCCGAGCGCCGTGATGACGTTGCCCAGTAAGTCGTGCGACATGGGGCGCGGCGCCTCAATCCCCTGAAGGGCGTAGGCAATTGCCGTCGCTTCGGGGGCGCCGATAAAAATTGGGAGTACGCGGTTGCCGCCAACTTCTTCAAGCAGCAGCAGTGGCGTCGACGACCCCACGTCAACGCGTACCGCTCGAAGAACTACCTCAATCATCCACTCAATCTACCCCGAGTGGCTAACCGGCGCGACGCTACCCTTCGAGAAAGTCGTGTAGTTCGCGCTGATAAAAGGCGTCGCGCAGTGCGGCGAGGTTCACCTGCATCCGTTCGATGTGCGCAGTTCGCTCAGCTTCGTCGCGGGTGGCCAAGCGAGTGCTCGCGGTTAGGTCACCCAACACGCCGATCTCACGCTCGACAATCCTCCGCAAGCCGCTCAGCAGGCGAACATCACCACCCGATCGAAGCAGTGTGGCGCTCGCACTCGCCACGGCGAGATCACTCGAACGCAAGAACTGGTCCCGACCACGGACACCCGCCACCACAATGCTGTGGGCGATAAGCGTGTTGAGTTCGGCGGCACTCAGGCCACTGCGCTCGAGAAATTCCGACAGGCCCATGGTCTCGGGAACGGGTGAGAAATTCAGAGGCGTCGGGTCTGGCGACGGTGCCGCGGGAGTCGAGTTGACGACCGCCCGCACGCGAGGTTCGGTCAACGGTGCCGGCGGAGCTGCGACGGTGACGTGGTCGAGCACCGCGGTGCGGGCTGCAGTTTTTGCGACCGTCTTGAGGGGCGCGACGTCATCAATGAGGTCCTGCTCAATGAGGCGCTGGCGAATGACCTTAAGCGGAACAAGTTCTTGGTCGGCCAGGCGAATCGCTTCGCGAAGCGCGGCAACGTCTCGTTCGCTGTAGAGGCGATAGTCCGCCTTCGACCGCTTTGGAAGGACGAGTCCCTGTGTTTCGTAGTATCGAATGCGCGAGAGTTCGAGTCCGGGGAACTGCTGTCGCAGCATGGCGTGCACTTGACCAATTTTCAACAAGTTCACGACAGGGCCCGCCAGAAAATCAATTTGAATTTACCAATCTGCACCTCATCAGCCGAATGCAGGGTGGTCTCTTCGACGCGAGCCCCGTTGACGTAGGTGCCATTGAGAGAATTCAGGTCACGCAACGTAATGCGACCACTCGCGGTGCGAGTGAAGACTGCGTGGTGGCGTGAGACGGAGACGTCATCGAGGACAATATCGCTGTCGTCATGACGGCCCACGCTCGTGATGTCGCCGGTCAACAGGTACGGATCTTGCACGCGCCCCACAACGACCAATTGGTCACCGTGCGGCGACAAGGGAGCTGAGTGACCATGGAGTTGCAAGTTCTCGTAGCTATCAACCACCGGAACGGCCAGCGTTTCGGGCGAGGTGGCGTCGTGTTGCGGCGCGCCACAACTCCAACAGAAGTTGGCGTTGGCGTTTAGAAGTTCACCGCAGCGTCGACAACTCATCGCACCACACTAGTTAGGTTTTCCGCTACCACGAAGGGCTAGTTGTTAGTCAGGGCCTGGTAGGCCTCGGCGTCAAGCATTGACGCCACTGCGGCGACATCGTCGACCGTTATTTCACAAATCCAGCCACCGGCGTAGGGGGCGCTGTTGATTAATTCGGGGGCGCCAACGAGGTCGCTGTTGATGGCCGTCACCGTACCGGCGACGGGGGCGTAAATCTCGGAGACCGACTTCGTTGACTCCACCTCACCGAGTGACCCACCGGCGGCCACGACAGCCCCCACTTTGGGCAAATCCACGAAGACCACGTCGCCGAGGGCATCCTGGGCGTAATCGGTGATGCCCACTCGGACGACGTTTCCAGTCGTCTGGGCCCACTCGTGGTCGCTTGAATAACGGAGGTCGGAAGGAATCTGCATGAGCACAAATCTATCGCAACCGACGGGCCGCCCTTCCACGACGAAGTGCCTCGCGGGCCGGACCAATGTAGCCAAAGAACACCCACCACGAAAGAGCTAGCGCACTCACGCCAAAGACCCATGTGCCGATGCGCAGGTAGTGCTGCCACGCCAGTAGCGCCCCCCCATGACCGTTCGATGTCAGGAGAAACAGTGGGAATGTCCCCATGAGCATGAACGTGGATACCTTGCCCCACCACAACACGTCAATCCGAGCGGCGCCGAGCGCGGCCAGAGCGAGTGTGAGTGCCGACACCAGTACCTCGCGAAAGAGCGTGATGCCGGCGAACCACCAAGGCACTCCCCCGGCAAAGGCCACACTCAACAGCCCCGTGACGACAAGAATCCGATCAGCGGTCGGGTCCAGAATCTTCCCGACCGTTGACGTTTGATTCAATCGGCGAGCCAAGTACCCATCAATCCAGTCGGTGGCCCCGACGCTGACGAGTAGCCACGCAGCGACAGCACGATGCCCAGTATGAAAGAGGACCCACCAAAAGAGGGGAATGCAGGCGAGGCGAACGAGCGTAACGGCGTTCGGCCACGTTCGCCATCCGGCGTCCGCGACCTGCTCATCCATGTCGATCGCTAGGCGATGGTGATGCTCGAGTCCAAGAACACGTCCTGGACTGCGTGCACGAGGGCCGCACCATCGTCGATGGGGCGCTGGAAGGCCTTACGACCAAGAATGAGCCCTTGTCCACCGGCACGCTTGTTGATCACCGCAGTGCGGACGGCACCGGCGAGGTCGTCGTCGCCCTTGGCTTCACCACCCGAGTTGATCAAGCCAATGCGGCCGTTGTAGCAGTTGATGACCTGCCAACGAGTCCAGTCAATGGGGTTGTCCGTCGTGAGTTCGCTGTAGACCTTGGGGTTCGTCTTTGAGTAGTTCACCGCGTTGAAGCCGCCGTTGTTCTCGGGCTGCTTCTGCTTGATGATGTCAGCCTCGATGGTGACGCCCAAGTGGTTGGCCTGACCAGTCAAGTCAGCCGACACGTGGTAGTCGACGCCATCCTTCTTGAAGGCGTCGTTACGGGTGTAGGTCCACAAGACGGTGAAGAGGCCCAGACGGTGGGCCTCGGCGAAGGCCGCCGAAATCTCCTCGATCTGACGAATTGAGCTCTCGTGGCCAAAGTAAATGGTGGCACCAATACCAACGGCACCGAGGTCAGCGGCCTGCTGCACCGACGCGAAGAGGCGCTGGTCGTAAGAGTTGGGGTAGCGGAACCAGTCATTGTGGTTGATCTTCACAATGAACGGGATGCGCGTCACGTAGCGGCGCGACACGATACCGAGGGTACCGAGCGTCGTCGCGATGGCGTTGCAGTCAGCCGCAATGGCCAAGTCGCAGAGGCGAGCGGGGTCGAAGTACTCGGGGTTTGGTGCGAAGTTCGCGGCACCGGAGTGCTCGATGCCCTGGTCAACGGGGAGAATCGAGAGGTAACCCGTACCACCTAGGCGACCGTGGTTGTACAAGGTACCGAGGTTGCGCAACACCGTCGGGTTGCGGTCGGACATCGTGAAAACGTCCTGCAGGAAGTCTGGACCAGGAAGAGTCAGCGACTCTTTCGGGATCGCGGTGGCGGTGTGGTCAAGGAGCAACGAAGCGTCGTTACCGAGAAGGGCAGCAATATCCATGCACTAATCCTACCCTGCCGCTACTGCGAAATTATTTCACCAGTGTGAATAGGGGCTATCGCCCCTAGTCAACCTTCTTCTTCGACACCGACGGAGTGCGACGCTTACGATTCTTCGACATCGTCGGGGTCGCCCCGAGCTCGGCCAATCGGTCCTTGGCGTCGTACGCTTCGGGATCGGCGAGTACGACGCGAGCAAAGAGTTCTCGTGCCGAGACCTGGTCACCACTACGGTCAAAGATGTCGGCCAGGGCGTACCAGAGGCGGACGTGACGGTAGGCCGGGTTCTTCAAGATCTTCGTACCACCGGCGCGGACCAGCAGGTCAATGGCTTCCGTGTACTTCTGTTGATCGGCCAGCGCCGAGGCCATGACGATCCGGCCCTCGGCGATGGTGTCGGCAGTGGGCTCAGATTCCTGCAGTGTGTTGTAGGTTTTCTCAACCCCGCGGAAACGGCGGTTAGCCCGGTCGCAGTCCATAATCAATGGTAAGTGCTCGGGGTCGCCCGAAATCGTGAAGGCGGCGGTCAAGTGAATCTTGGCCATGTTCCATCGTTCCGCTCGATAGGCCGCGAGACCAGTGAGCTCGCGAACCGACGCCACGCCCGGCACGGCATCCGAGACGATGCGTCCGAGGCGAAGCGCCTCTTCCCAGCGCTTGCGGTCGTACCCTTCGGCTGCCTTCGTGAGGGTAATGACCATCTTCTCGCGCATGTACGACGTACCGATGAAGACCCGACGGACTTCAGAGGCGATATCTCCGGGCAGTGAGTACTTAACCTTGGGCTTCGCCTTTGGTGCAGTTGACGGGCGCTCGGGTCGCACTTCTTCGACCCACGCCGACAATGGGTCGGAGTTGTACCCGGCGCTCGGCGTTGACTCCATGGCCTGGCCGGTGGAGTTGATGTTCATGCCACCCTTGCGAGCAACACCACCCCAGCCCTTTTCCCGACCGAACTCTGACGCGCGCTGCTTCTCGAGCTCTTCGGGGCTTATCTCGCGGACGGGGCGTGATTTGCGCTGTGGGCGCGGCTTGGTGCGGTCAAAGCGGTCGGACTTGAGGTCGCGAGTGTCACGTCCATAACTACGAGTGTCTCGCTCATTGCGACCACCGGTGGCGGCACGGCCACCCATGCTGGGACGACCACCGCGGCTGTCGGGCTTGGCCGGCCCGCGGCGAGGAGCGGCCCCGCGGGCGGCGCTTGAAGGACGACCACGACGATCGTCGGTGGCGTCATCTCGGTCGAAGCGACGTGGGCGGTCAGCCCCGTCGCGGGGCGCCGAGGCGCCGTCGCGGTAACTCCGTGGGGCGCTTGAGCGCTCACCATAGGGACGTGCGGGGCGTTCGCCTCCACGGCCCTCGGGGCGGGGGCGGTTCGACGGAGTGCGGTCACCGTAGGGACGGCCGTCACCATCACGACGGGGGGCACCACCTCGCGAGGCGGAACTTGCTCGGTCTATGCGGCGCTCAGCACCGTCACGGGGAGTGCGCGAAGCGGGGGCGCCAAAACGACGACCCGAAGAAGCGTCGCGGGGGCCACTCGGGCGACCGGCGCCGCCACGGCTAGGGCCACCAGGACGTCCTGCGCCGGAGGCGCGACGGGGTGCGGGGGAAGAATTTGGCATCTAGCAATTGTACTAGAGACCAGCCAACTACGCCTAGCCCACTTTTGGACCACTTCAACTCATGTCACACGCAACTCGTACGGTGACAACTCCCCCATTGCGCCGTCGCGCAGAAAGCAGGAATCAATGTCCGATTTTGACGTGACTGACCAGTATGAACTCGACTGGACTGATGACGTGACCGCCATGCTGCGCCTTCGTAGCGGCACAACGATCACGGTGGAGTTGGGCGCCCTCGCCGACCTGCGGGTGGCCTCAAAGTTCAGCGTGTTCATGCCCGACGGGGAACTCATCAATGATCATCTCGAAATCCAGGACAACGATGAAGCGGCTCGCCTCCACATGGCGTACTTAACGCGAACGGTTATCAACGCAGAGGAGCCCTTGGGTTTTCCCATCAACTGGGACAACCAAGAATTGATTGCCCTCCTCGTCGAACAAGATCGCATCATTCTTTGCCCCGCGTGCCTGGGGTCCGATGAAGAGAACTGCAAGGTCTGCCTCGGCACGAGCTACGTCCGCATGGAGGAATTCGTAGCCCACTACGAGCGAGAGTAATCGGCTTCAGTTTTTGCTCGCTCGCGTCTCGAGTTCTCGTAAGTAGCCATCGCACACCAATCATGAATTTTGCGACGAACTGTGTCCATTGATGTCACGGACGATTGCTACGTTTGTGTTCAACCCAATCGAAAGAAAATGATGTTTACGCTTGTTGTGGAGAGGTCGGTAGATCTTCTCGCCGAAAAATTCGCCGAACACATCGCAATCCCTCGGTCGAAGATGTCGTTGTTCGAACGTGCAGTGACTCCGGAGTGGGTGATCACGCCATCATTTGGTATGCGTCGATGGCTAATCAATCAGACGTCACGTCGACTCGGTGCCACCACCGCGTCTGACGGCATTGTTGCCAATTGGCAAAACGACTTCCCTTCGATGGTCACGAGCCGTGTCTTGGACAATCACCTCAAGGAAACAACCGGTCTTGACTCCGACCCGTGGCGCCTCCCGCACCTACAGTTCTCTATTTTCCAATGGGCTTCTATGGATCCGCATACGCACGGTGCATCCCTGGTGTGCAACACTGCCGGCACGCCAATCCTCGCTCGAGCTCGCCAGCTCGCTGATCTGTTCGACCGCTACTTCACCTGGCGCCCAGAAATGATCAGGGCCTGGGTGGAGAGCCGCACCGCAACGTCAATGACCGCCGACGAACACCTTCAAATGGCCGCGTTCCTGGGGGTGCGTAAGAGCATCGGCGTGCCATCACCGGCTGAACGATGGGACGAGGCCTGGGGGGCGCTCGAGCAAGTACTTCCTCATCTTCCGGCGATTGATAGGTGCACGTTCTTCGGCACCACTGCCTTGCCCGGCGGGCACCGCTACGTCGAGGCCATTGGTCGACTCCAGGAGTTTGTCGATGTAACCATGTTCTCGCAGGTCACACTCGACTCATCAGCTGCCGTCGCAAACGACCAGCTTGCATTCAAGTTCCCCGGCCTGCGACTCTGGGGCGCAGCTGCACTCTCAAACAATGAACTCTTGAATGATTTCCGGGCACTCTCCAGCACTACGGACGAACCCAGTGCTTGTGACGACCCCGTGCAGCCGCCGACGGTTTTGTCAGCACTTCAGGACTCCTTGCGGCGTGATGCAATCACAACTGTTTCTGCCTCTGACGCGTCGCTGATCATCCACGGCTGCTTTGGGGAGGCCCGTCAGGCCGAGGTACTGCGAGACGCCATTCTGCACGAACTCAATGACGAAGGGCGTTGCGAGGCTGACATACTCGTCGTCTGCCCGTCGCTCGACCGATTCGCACCACTCATCAAAACGGCATTCGGCGAAAGCCGACAGTCCGCATTTACTCCTGCCACCACCGAAGAGCCGAACCTCGCGTACAACATTGTCAGCACGTCAGCGGTGGAGCAAGGCCTCTACCTTCAGTCCGTTCGTCATTTTCTTTCCCTCCTACCCAGTCGCTTCAGCCAGTCCGACGTTTTGAGTTTCTTTCAGGAGCCAAATGTTCGAAGCGCACTTCGCTTCGACGACGACAGCCAACAACTTCACGCAGCATGGGTTGAGTCTGCCGCTATCCGTTGGGGCCTCAACCGCGATCATCGTGAGCACCTTGACCTCGCCACCTTGGGCGAAAGCAATACGTGGTTCGCAGGCCTACACAGGTTAACCCTGGGCGTGATGATTGAGAATCCGGGCTTGCGCGCCGCTGACGACATTCTTCCCGTCGAGGTTGCCCCTGCCCAATTCGGTGCATTTGCATCATTTTCTCGCGCAGTACACCTCCTCGTCGAGGCCGAACGAGAGCACCGAGATGTACGCACTCTCGCTGAGTGGCTGACGTGGTTTGATCATTGGCGAGACCTTTTCGTGATTGCGACGGTTGATGATGCCAAGGAAGAAGAGCGCATGCTCAGCGCACTGGCCACTTTGCGTGACGCCGCCAGAACAATTAGCGCCCCGTTGACGTATCGCGACTTCGCCTCGCTCGTCCTCGAGGCATTCGAACATCTCTCCTCGCTCGGCTCGATTCTGACGGGTGGCATTACCGTCACCACTCCCGAATCGCTCCCCGCGGTTCCATTTAAGTCGATTTACATCCTCGGTCTCGATGATCAAGCATTCATCGCTCAGGAATGGGAACGAAACGACCTCCGTCGCGGCTCTCGGCAACGAGGTGATATCACCCCCACGGACGAAATGCGCGATCGGCTCCGTGGAATCTTGCTGCAGGCCCGCGATCGCATCACCATTTTGCATAATGCCGTCGACGTTGTCAGTGCGAAGCGTATTGATCCGGGCGTGGCGCTGAGCGAACTCACCGACGCACTGCAATCAGTCGTGGCGCCACAGGCGTGGCCCGACGACAAAATCAACGAAGAACCGCTGTACCCATTTTTGGTTAAGCATCCCCGCAATGCCTTCAGCCGTCGTAATTTTTCCAGCACCGATGGATACCTCGATCGGGCTCGCAGTCGCGGCATATTTAAAGGGCCGTGGTCATACTCCACGCTGAACTACGCAATCGCTCAAGCCGCCCCTGCGGCGTCGCTGCGCGAGCACCACGGCGTGCCCGACAGTCGTCCGCCCACGCTCGACACGTTGCAATTAGGCGATCTCGTCGCCTTCATCAAAAATCCACCGAAGGTCTTTGCTCAGCGCTCACTCGGAATATATCTCGGGTCACAAGTGCCAGAGCACCCCGATGAGTTAGTCGCCCGATTTGACGCGCTCACCAAAAGCTTCGTGGTCCGCCCTTTGTTGGAGGCCGAACGAGCCACCGTGGAGCTGCACAAAGCAATTTCATTAGCGCAAATCCTCGCTCACCTCGAAGCGTCAGGCGATGCCCCGCCCTCACCGATTCTTCCTGTTGACTACATCGTCGAATCCGTTGAGTCCTTTGGCCAGGCATATCGAGCCGCGATTGGGACCAGCACTCAAACGTCAAGTTTCGAGCAGTGCGTCGTTGAAGGTGTGACCATTGAAGGCCACCTCGACTACTTCAAAGATGAGCGTGGCGCCAAAGTCATCGAAGTTATTTCCTCGACGGTCAGACTGGAAAAACTCGTAGCCGCTTGGCTTCGAGCAATTCTCCTCGCCGCGACCCTGAATGAACCGGTCCAACTTCTCGTCATCTACGCGCATCAGGGCAAAGGAGACAGTCGAGAAACCATCCGTACCGAGATTCTTCCGATCCCTTCCGATGCTCCAGTAGAAGAGGTTCTCAAAGACCTGACCCTCCTCTACCGAGAGAATCTTGCCCATCCACTCCCGTATTACGTCGGTGAGTCGATTTCGAACTACGGAAAGCAAGACCTCAGCGAAGAGACCTGGCGTAACGAGGAATTCGGCAGCACTCGTGACAAATTCTTGGGTGACGACTACTGGCACTTGTGCTTCGGTGACTTCACCGCGCCGGAAATGCTTAAGGACTATTCACCCTTTGGCTACAAGGCGTTGTTGCCTCGATTCCGCAAACTCTTCGCGAATGCGACACCGCTCTTTGACTTCGTCGAGCGCCTCGGCAAGGACAAGAAATAATGACCAACAGTTATCAGTTTGCTCGGCCCGCTCCTCGGGGTCCGCTCTGGGCCCTCGAAGCAAGCGCCGGCACCGGCAAGACCTGGACAATCGAGAACTTCGTCGCCGATTACCTCGCCGACCCAGCAATTAAGCCAGACGACATCGTCATTGTGACCTTCACCAAGGCTGCCACCGCTGAACTGCGTTCACGCATCCGCTCAAATATTGTCGCCATCACCAAGGTGGTCGACGCTGAGCTGCCCGATCGCACTTATTCCGATGCCGAGACCAAGGAGGTCGACGCCGAGTTGCCCCATCGCGCTTATTCCGAAGCCGAGCGAGAGCGATTGCGCGCAGTTGTCAGCGATTACGCCAGTCTTCGCATAAGCACAATTCACGGATTCGCACAGCGATGCCTTGCCCTCCTTGGCGAACCAGTCGATGAACTTTCCATCATTCAAGAGGACAGTGAATTCCTCACCAGTGTGCTGAGTGATGCCATTCGGTCAATTGATAAAGAAACTGTCGCACACCTTCAGTCCGATGGTAAGTATTTTGACGAAGCACTAGCGGCATTCCAGGCACTTCAGAACAACCCGTCAGCAATCGTCCGCACGGCGAGCAGCGACGACTATGACCTCGCCATGGTGGCACTACTGTCCCACGCACGTTCATTACTGCACACCCGAAAGAACAACCATGGCTTGTTGAGCATGAGCGATCTGCTGTCGAAACTAGATGCCCTCCTCAGCATTGAGAACAATGCTCGAACGGTCGCGCACTCGATCAAGGTCCTCCTCATCGACGAGTTTCAAGACACCGACAGCCTGCAGTGGAGCATCTTCAAAAAAATTAGCGACTGTGGTGATCTTCACGCGTTCGTCGTGGTCGGCGACCCCAAGCAGGCAATTTACGGTTTTCGCGGTGGCGATGTCCAGGTGTATCGTGAAGCAGTTGACGCCTCGTCGGCGCAGGTACTTGATGGGAATCGTCGCTCCACTGCAGCCTTCGTTGCCGCGATGAATGAATACTTCTCTGAGACTGATTTCGGCCTCTCCTTTTCGAACGAAGACGGTAGTGCCACATTGCCCGACGGAAGTATCGTTCGCCACGCGGACATTTCCTACTACCCAGTCAAAGCGACTGGGGACCTCGCCGACATCGCTGCTGGCACCGGATGGTTCTTTCGGGACGTGACGGGGGGAAGTGCGGGCGAGCGTCGGGAAAAGACCATTGCCGACATGCCTGCCTACATTAAAAATCTGCGTGGCACCCCGATACCAGACCCCAAAACTGGTGTGATGCGGGAGCTTCGATTCAGTGACGTGTGCATTTTGATGAACTCCAATGCACAGAATGCTGCCATGGCTCGCGCACTCATTGGCCAGGAGGTTCCGGCCACACTGTACGGCGGTGCCAATGTCTTTGGCTCTGAGGCGGCCATTCAGTGGCGGCACCTACTGCTCGCACTGCAGCGACCCACGAGCACCAGTGCCATCTGCCTTTTTGCGTGGACGTGGTTCGGCGGGGCCAGTGTGACAGAAATCATGTCATCGCACGAAGACGATGAGTGGTTGGCCCGCTACCAGGAACAACTCTTGTCCCTCCATGACGCATTCGGGCGCATGAAGCGCAGTTCCTTTTTCGATTTCGTGATCAATGCCACCGGCGTGCTGCCATTTCTCGCCAGCATGGACAACAGTCAGCGGACGATTACCGATACGCAGCACGTCGCCGAAATTCTCCGACTTCGTCAGAACGAATCACTCCCGCAACTACACGATTTCCTCGTCCGAGCCAATACCGCCATCGATGACGAAGCGATTAACGCCGAAGTCGAAGGGGGCGACTGGAGCCGTCGCATTGACGGGGACACCGACGCCGTGCAGATCATGACGATTCATAAGGCCAAGGGACTCCAGTTTCCGGTCGTTCTCATTCCCTATTTGACCAACCACCCTGGACGTGAGCGCCCATTCGTTGTGTACCGTTCGTATGCAGACGGGCAGGGTACGACATACCTCGACTTTGCCCACAAATCGAATGACGTGATCAACAGTGTGTACACCATGCAACGCACTTCTGAAGTACGACGCAAGGCGTATGTCGCACTAACTCGGGGGCAGGTGCACAATGTGATCTGGACGTGGGGTGAGGCCAGGGCGAAGGACAGCCCCGTCCTTCGCGACATCGCGTGGCACACAACCGCCATCGCACAAAGTGAGGCGTTTGCCTGGGATGTAACACCGATTGAACCACGGGAACTCCCCCCACCGCCTCCTCCCCCTCTTTCGCTGGCAGTACTCGAGCGACCTCAGCCAGAGGCCCCCAAGCGCAATTCATTCACCTCACTGGCCCGCTCAGTGTCGCCACGAGCAGAACAGTCCGAGCCTGATTATGAACCCGATGGTGCTGACGCGGGATCAGTGCCGCCACAAGCCCCAACGAATGACCTTTTTCATCAGTTGCGCGGGTCAACTCGTCTCGGCAAGGCCGTGCACCAGGTCCTCGAGAATCTCGCAACGGGCGCCGTGCCGAGTTCAACGCCCCTCGAGGACGCTGTTGCGATGGCGTGCGTCGAGCACGGAGTGTCGCTCACGTCAGATGGCTCAAGTGGTGTTGCATTAGAGGACGTGACCCTTCTCGTCCGCACCGCACTTACAGGCGACCTTGGGCCGATGAGCTCAAACAGGTCCTTGTCCGATTTCCACGGTGGGCGCACGCTCGCAGAAATGGATTTTGACTTAACGCTGCCGACGCCACTCTCAACGGGAGTATTTTTCGAGATTGTCCGCGAGTATCTCGCCGATGATCCACTCTTTGGGCCGTGGATTGCCACCACCTCCATCGCACCCGTGACGCTGGCTGGCTTTCTCACCGGCTCCATCGACGCTGTTCTCATCGATGGCGAACCCGAGTCACCTCGTTTTGTCTTGGTCGACTATAAGACCAATCGACTTGCTTCACCACACGGTACGCACCAAGGCATGGTCGACGCCATGAACCACCACAACTATTTTCTTCAGGGATTGATTTACCTGGTGGCGCTTCATCGCTATCTGCGCAGTCGACTACGGGCCACCTACCGCTACGACGACCATATCGGCGGAGCGGGATATCTGTTTCTGCGGGCGATGAGCGCTGATGTGCCAGGAGCTGGGATCGTTCATCTCACCCCCCCAGCCGCGTGCATCGAAGCACTCAGTAACTTTTTCGACGGAGTATCGCCATGACGCTGATCAAGCAGAAAATTGTGGACGCCTTCGAATGGCGACGCGGTCGAACCGCCGACGAGTCGTGGTTGCCACCAGGGGCGCTCCACGTCATTGACACCCTCAAGGTCTTTGGTGAGGTGAATGAGCCAACACAGTGGGCGGTCGCGCTCTTGCTCAGTGTCATCGAAAATGGCGGAACCTGTTTGCCGCTCGAGTCCATCGCCTCGCTCAAAGAGTCGCATCGGCTGCCTGACGAATTTCGAAGTGCCTCGGCGGACCGATGGACGTCGATGCTCGTAGGGCCAAGCTTCGGAGATGGCGACAACGTGGTGCGACCGCTCGTGTTGCGCGACGGAAGCTTGTACTTCGACCGCTTGTGGCGCTTAGAACAGTCAGTGGCCGATCATCTCTTGTCGCCTCTCGGTGAGCGAGCGCGCCCAGAACCACCTTCGTGGGGCTCCGTCGTGAGCGACCTCTTTGGTGATCCTTCCCCAGACAATCAACAGCAGTTAGTGGCGTCGCAGCTTTTTCGTCAACGCACACAGATTTTGGCCGGTGGACCGGGTACCGGAAAAACCACCACCGTTGCCAAACTCATATTGGCCGTTCATAGAGCCACCAACGGTTCGGCAATCGTTCGCCTCTGCGCTCCGACCGGTAAAGCGGCGCAACGAATTAAAGAATCGCTCTTAGCTGTGTTGGCTGACATCGCCCCGAACGAAATCGACCAATTCCGTGACAAGGTGCAGCCCACTACCATTCACCGCCTTCTTGCCATCAATCCCATACTTCAGCGCCGCCGTTCAAAAGAGCCACTGCACGCTGACCTCGTCATCGTTGACGAGGTCTCAATGGTCGATGTGGTCGTTCTTGAAGAATTGCTTAGCGCACTCGGTACCGACTCACGTCTCCTCTTGGTCGGCGATCCCCAGCAATTGCAAAGTGTCGATGTCGGTTCCGTTATGGCTGACATCGTCGCGGCGGAATGCCCGGGTCTGCCCGTTACGACATTAAAAGTTGTCCACCGAGTCTCGAACGAAAGCGGCATCGACCGGTCACAGTTGTTGACGTTCTTCGATGCTGTCCGTGATGCGCGAATCGATGACGCGCTAGAACAACTTCGCTCTGGGGGCTCATCGCTCCGCTTTGTTGAAATAGCAGAATCCGGCCTAACGGAAGCGAATGAGGCAGTCATCCTCACATCCGTGCAGCAGCGTGCTCACGCGCTGGTCGTCGCTGCGCGCACCAACGATGGACTGGCGTGGCGAGAGGCGATGACGTCCATCATGGTGCTCACGGCCCAACACAATGGCCCCCTGGGTCGCAATTGGTGGGTGGATCGCGTGTCCGCTTCAACTGGTGCCTCAATTCTCGGTTCGCCCAGCACCCTCGGCACGCCAGTGTTGATAACGGCCACCGATCACGCAAATGGATTGATCAATGGTGATGTCGGCTTGGTGGTTGCGGCGCCTGACGGAACCACTCGACTCCAACTCCTCACTTCGGACGTCGCCGACGATGATGACTCCGTTGTGGCCCGGCTACGTCCAGCCGTGGTGACTCACTGGCAGCCCTGGTGGGCCATGACGATCCACAAGTCACAGGGGTCTGAATTCGACAACGTCTTGGTGGCAATCACCCCGGGCACGCGTCTCTTATCCCGCGAACTGCTCTACACCGCAGTAACCAGAGCCAAACGCAGTGTCACCGTCATCGGCACCGCCTCAGATCTGGAGAACGCACTTCGGACGCCGGCGCGGCGCCTGACCGGACTACGGATGGCGCTGGCATCGCGGGCATCTCGAATGCCCGACAGTGACGACGCCAACTAATTACCAACGGTGCCTTTAAAGAAGAAGGCCGCCTCTTGGCCTACACCAACAGGCGGCTTTCATTCTTTCGACTGCTAGCGACCCGGGTAACCAGTGAAGATGGCGTGCCGGTTCAAGATACAGCCGGGGAATGTGCGCGAGACGTTTTCATTGACCAACCGGAAGGCAACGGCGTGGTCGCCGAGACGTCCGAGCGCCTGCGGCAACGCCATCTCCTAAGAATGAACCATGTGAGTTCAGGACAAAACACCGCTCCCCCAGTTATCACCCTGAACAAGACATAATGCCCGCTTCGAACGCTCCTCGTACGGCGGCGATCACTATTTTGATGCTTATCTGGTGTAATTTTTGGAACCGAGATAGATACGTAGGATGCTTTGTGAAGAAATTTGCGAAGTTGTTACATTTATTTCATTACATGCCACTAGTAACCTTCATGGCGGAAAGGTCCATTCATGCTTTGTAACGCAATCGCTGTAGCCGTCGCCTCCATAGTGGTCGTTGTCGTCGGTAGTGTCCAGCTTCACCATTTCCGTACCCAACGAGATCAAAGAATACGAATCAAGGAACTAGAAGACCTGATTTCCTGGTACGTAACGGCTGACCTCGGGTGAGCGACGAGGCCCTCGTCGCCGCCGCTGTTGCCCTGCTCGAAGAGAAGCCGCGCGATCGCATTCGAGCCAGCGACATCGCTGACCGCGCCGGTGTGGAGCGGACCCTTATCAATTATCACTTTGGTTCAGTTGAACTACTTCTCACGTTTGCTTCGGTATACCACGCTAGCGACAAGATTGGCCGAGTGTTTGATGATCTGGCCGCTCAGACGCTAGGAGCCGCGAACTGGCAGGCGATTCAGGGCAACATTAAGGTTCTGGGTCTCGCCGCCACCAACGAAGAGCTCGCAGAAATTGGCATAAATCTCTTGTGGTGTTTTGAACAGGGGCGCTTCAATCCAAAGGTGCGCGACATCACCGTACAAGGCGTTCGCCGGGCCATCGACCGTGGTGCAGATTTTTTTGCGGAAATCTGTCGAAAGGGGTGGCTGAGTGATGTAATCGCCCCCCACATCTATTCAACGTTTTTCCTTGCGGCGCAATTCTCTTTGCTGTTCGAATACCGCACTTCGGGAGCATGCCCCCTTTCTCGCTACAGTTCACACCGCGCACTCTTTCCCATTTCGCAGCGGAGCGTCACCCTGAACCAGGCCGCTGTCCTCACTGACGGCAGCGTGCCGTATCAACCAACAAAGAACGCTGATGACTACGGGTACGTATCCAAAAAGACGAGACTTGCGGAAGCTCGTCGCAGCGACGTTCTTCAAGCAGCCCGAAAGATCTGTGAAGCCAAGGGTGGTCACAATCTCGAAATGCGTGAAGTCGCACAAATGGCCCACGTGTCAGTCGGGACCCTGTACAGAATTTTCCCCAATAAGAAGCTCCTCTTTGACGCGATTGCGATCGAATCAGTCAAAACCATCTGTGCGAATTACGACGAATCCCTCACCACAGCGGAGGGTGGCGGGCAGCATTCTCTCGAGGCCCTCGTGAACGCCACTTCGGACTACTTCTTTGACTATGCCCATATTGCGCCACTCCTTGTCCAAGGAAGCCTGGCGGTGAAGCAGTATTGGGAGGCGTCGCTGCTCAACGCCACGAAGGGCCAGATTGTTCTCGATGGCGCCTCACCTCTCGCCTGTGCGAGTTGTCAGTGCTACATCATCGAGACCCTCGTGTTCGCCACCTGTTTGTCGCAGTTCATTGATGCGCCGATCGATCCACGTGAATGGCAACAGTTGACCGTTGACTGCATTAACAAGCTCAACGCGCGCGTCCACTGATCGAGTTCACCCTCGAGAAGATCGGCACAGGGAATTTGCCTACGAGAATGCGAAAGACCCCCACCGTGAGGTGGGGGTCTTTCAAGAAATCCGGCGGCGACCTACTCTCCCAGGGGGGGACCCCCAAGTACCATCGGCGCTGGTGGGCTTGACTGCTGTGTTCGGAATGGGAACAGGTATATCTCCACCGCCATAACCACCGGAAATTGTGCGCTTGATCCCTTTCGGGATCAGAAACGGCCCATGGTTATGGGACCGCTCCTTGAGCGTCTTAGAACGAGCACGAACATCAAACCTCCAAGCCCTCGGGCGATTAGTACCGGTCAGCTGAATGCATTACTGCACTTACACTTCCGGCCTATCAACGTGGTCGTCTGGCCACGGCCCTTACCTGGTTAACCCAGTGAGTGAACTTATCTTGAAACGGGCTTCGCACTTAGATGCTTTCAGCGCTTATCCCACCCGCAGGTCGCAAAACAGCCATGCCCTTGGCAGGACAACTGTCACACGA
>CAIKBU010000044.1 GCA_903825765.1 uncultured Actinomycetes bacterium
ACCCATGACGAGGTAGCCCGGGGTCGGGTTGAGAGGGATCAAATTAACGTGAGCACCGAGGCCGCTGGCGTAACCGGCCAGCTCGTCGATTGCGTCGTCGGTGTCGTTGACGCCAGCAATCAGGGCCCACTCAAAACTCAGACGCCTCGACGTCGTGTCAATCCACTTTTCGCAGGCCTCGTAGAGGCGCTCTAAGGGGTAGCGACGATTCAGCGGAATCAGTTCGTCGCGGGTGGCGTTATTGGCCGCGTGCAAACTCACCGCGAGGGTGAGGGGGAGGCCCTCCTCCGCCAACCGTTCAATCGCCGGCGCGACACCCACGGTCGAGACGGTGAGGTGACGGGCCGACATGCCCTTGTGTTCGTGAAGGCGCTTGACGACCGCCACGGTGGTGTCGTAGTTGGCCAGGGGTTCGCCCATACCCATGAAGACAACGTTGCTCAGGCGTCGCGGAGCGGCCGCCCGGGAGGCGAAGAGCACCTGCTCGAGCACCTCGCCCGGGGTGAGCTGGCGCGAGTAGCCAGCTTGACCAGTGGCGCAGAAGGTGCAACCCATGGCGCATCCGGCCTGGGAAGAAATACAGACCGTTACGCGGTCGGCGTAGCGCATGAGGACCGTTTCGATGGTGGCGCCGTCGTGCAGCCGAAAGACCCATTTACGGGTGGCGCCATTGTCGCTCTCCACGTCGTTGGCTACTTCGAGAGCGGAAGGGAATCGGTCGCGCAACGTGGACCGGAGTGCCTTGGGGATCGTGGTGATGTCTTCGAGCTCGAGGCCGTCGCGCCACAACCCCTGCCACAACTGGTCCACGCGATAGCGTGGCTCTCCCTCGAGCTGGGCGGCGAGCTCGGCCGGTTCATATTCGTAGACTGATGGCACGACCCAAGGCTAGGGCACGTCGCCGTCGTCATGTGTCGCAGGAATTCTCACCTAAGGACACCGTGGACCTCTCGAACTCATCAGCCCTCATCACCGGTGGCGCGTCGGGCCTCGGAGCCGCTACCGCCCGAGCCCTCGCGGCGGCCGGCTCGTTCGTCGTTATCGGCGACGTCGACGACGAACGTGGTCAGCGACTGGCCACCGAGCTCGGTGGTGCCTTCGCGCACTGCGACATCACCAACACTGAGGATGTCGTGTCCGCCATTGCCACCGCGACCGACAAGGCCCCATTGCGCGCCGTCGTCAACTGTGCCGGCATTGCCTGGGTGCAGCGCACCATCGGTCGAGATGGCTCGTACGCGAGCGCGCACGATATTGACGCCTTCCGTCGAATTGTCGAGGTCAACCTGGTCGGCACCTACAACGTCGTTCGACTCGCGGCGACCGCGATGAGCACCAACGACCCCGACGCCCAGGGACAACGAGGCGCCATGGTGCTCACGGCCTCCATCGCCGCCGAGGAGGGCCAGATCGGACAGGCCGCCTACGCCGCCTCCAAGGGTGGTCTCGTCAGTTTGACCGTGCCCCTGGCGAGGGATCTCGCGGTGGTGGGTATTCGTGTCAACACCATCGCACCAGGACTGTTCGATACCCCCATCTACGGCGAGGGCCCCGCATCGGAAGAGTTCAAGGATCGCCTCGCTTCGTCGGTGTTGTTTCCCAAGCGACTTGGTCACAGCGAGGAGTTCGCGGGGCTCGTGCTCGAAACCCTGCGCAACGACTATCTCAACGCCGCCACGCTTCGGCTCGATGCCGGTGTTCGACTCGGACCGAAGTAGTCCCTAGGCCAGATCGCGGCGACAAAAGTGCACGGCACCGACGACGCCACCAATCACCCCAATGCCCGTCAAGAGTGACAGGCCCGTCCAGTCCGGTGATTGCAGCGGCACCGCTCGCAAGTA
>CAIKBU010000045.1 GCA_903825765.1 uncultured Actinomycetes bacterium
GGAGTCGAACCCGCGACACCACGATTATGAGCCGTGTGCTCTAACCACCTGAGCTACGCCGCCTGGCGAGCCCTCTGTCGGGATTGAACCGACGACCCCTTCCTTACCATGGAAGTGCTCTACCACTGAGCTAAGAGGGCGTACGTGTCAAAAGACACGGAGTTTGATTGTAGTCCGAAACACCCCTGCGTTTCCAGCCCGCCTCCACTAGCCTTTAACTATGAGGACGCGCATAGCCGATCGTGCCGACGCCAGCGCGTTAATGGCCATCTACAACCCCGAGGTACTCGAGTCCGACATCACCTCGGACATCGTGCCGCGGACCCTGCTCGAACAAGAAGCCTGGATTGCCGACCACCAGACATCACACCCCTGCATTGTTGCCATTAACGAGGTTGACCACGTCGGAGAAATTGGTGCATTCGGTGAACGCATCCTCGGTTACGCCCTCCTCTCCCCCTTCCGCCCCCGCGCCGCCTACAACACCACCGTCGAAAACTCGGTCTACGTTCACCGCGACGCCCGGGGACGTGGCGTGGGTCAGACCCTCCTACGCGACCTCATCACCGTCGCCACCCAGTCGGGCTACCACTCACTGATTGCCCGCATCGTCAGCGAAAATAGCGGCAGCATCGCCCTGCACGAAAAGGTGGGCTTCACCCTCGTCGGCATCGAACGAGAGGTGGGTCGCAAGCACGGCCGCTGGCTCGACGTGGTCGAGTACCAGTACGTCATCGAGAACTAGGCCGAGGCGAGCGCGGCGTCGGACTGCTCTGGCCAGGACCACTGCGTCCAGCGGCCCATCGGCACCGCCACCACTGCACCGAGCAGTGCGACGACGCTGGCCACTAACAGCACGTTCGCGTTCGCGAGGCCCACGAACAGCATGTGGCCACCCGGCAGACCGATAAAAGGCCCCACTGCGGTCAACGCCAACAGCCAAAAGTGCTCACGGCCGCGGTAACTCGTCGCGAGCAGCACCAGGCCCCAGGCTAAGTACCAGGGCTGGACGACGGGACCGAGGAGCACGATGACCAGGAACGCAACCGCCAGGGACCGGACCCAGCCTCGTTGCTCACTGCGCCAAAGCAAGTAGCTCGTAAAGGCCAAGGCAATCAAAAGTCCGATCGAACGCGTCACCGACAACAGGTGACTCAAGTTCGTCGTCACGCCGGCGTTCTTGAGTTCGTAATGGAGAAACATGCCGATGCCGGTTGACGGCGCGGCCCATGAACGTACGTTGCCGTTGGTCATGAGATTGTTGACCCAGCCAAATCCGAACCCCGCCATCCACGTCCACCACCCGAGAACGGCGACGCCCACCACACCGGCCGTCACCAAGGGGCGCAACCGAGCTCGCAGCGATGCGTTCACTCCTCGCCAATTCCAGGCCACGAACACCAGTCCCAGCGCGGCGGGGGCCTTCACGGCCGCTGCCGTCGCGATCAACGCTGACGCCCACCACAGGCGTCGTCGTAACGCGAGCGCGACGCCCAGGGTCAAGAGCGCGGCCATCAGGGCATCGTTGTGCGCTCCGCCGACCAACGTCAACAAGGTCAAGGGATTGAGGGCGCCCAGCACGAAAGCCTCACTCGGGTCGCGACGAAGGGCCATGGCGAGCAGGCGAATTGCGTAGCCGAGAACAATCACCGCACCGAGCTCGAGGAGGCGCAAACCCACCACCGTGGCCAACTGGTTGTGGTGCGCGAGTCGATTCACGACCCCATCGACCCAGAGGAAGAAGGGACCGTAGGGGGCGGGGGCATTGCCCCACCGAGGATCCACCGGCAACACGAAGGGTCCCGAGCCCAGTGTGAAGGGGCCATAGAGATAGGGGCTTAGGTGGTGTGCCACCATTTCGCCCTGCGCGGCGTAGCTAAAGACGTCACGCGACAGGAGCGGTGGAGCGACGACCAGGGGGCTCACCCAGAGCGCGAACATCTTCCACAGCGCCCGCTTCGGTGCGCCGGGGTGGAGTTTGACGATTTCCGCCAAACGTAGCCAGACCCGCGTGAACAACACAATGCCACCGTAGGTAAAGACAATTGAGAGCAGGAGCGTCGACTGACTGGCGGGTGGGTTCGGCGTGCTCGTCGGTTCGCCGAAAAACCACGTGCCCGGCATGTTGAGCTTGTAGGGCGAATCGGAGAAGGAGCCACCGACCAGCACCATGAGCATGGCCACGAAACCCAGAAGAGCCGGCGTCCGTAGGAAAGCCCACCCCTCGAACGGCCCCGGCGTGAAGCGACCGAGCGGGGTGTAGCGCCGTTGGAGAAAGACGACCGTGGACTCTAAGACGGTGGCGACGCGTTCGTAGGCGTTGCGCACGCCGCGGAACACTGAGCGCAGAACTGGCACGCTGTCACCTTTCATTCCCCACCGACTGACGTCGGGACGTGGACAATTCAGCGTACTGAATTGTCCGTGGTGGGCCAGGAGGGATTTGAACCCCCGTAGGCAAAGCCGTCTGGTTTACAGCCAGATCCCATTGGCCGCTCGGGCACTGACCCGTGGAAGAGCCTACAGCCTTTTACGCACACAGTTCCAACCGACTGTCGTACGATTGGTGCATGCCAACATTTGACATCGTTTCCGAAATTGATATGCAAGAAGTCCGCAACGCCGTCGACCAGGCCAATCGTGAAGCCTCCACGCGTTTTGACTTCAAAGACACCGACGCACTCATAGAGTTCAGCGAGAAGGAACTCACCCTCAGCGCCAACACCGAGGACCGCGTTCGCGCCCTCTACGACCTGCTCCAAGAAAAGCTGGTCAAGCGCTCGGTCTCGCTAAAGACGCTCGACCCGGGCAAAATTGAACCGGCGTCGGGGGGCAGTGGTCGCCAGAAGGTCGCCCTGAAGGCTGGTCTCACGCAAGAACTCGGCAAGAAGATCAACAAGATCATCAAGGATTTGAACCTCAAGGGCGTGAGCTCGTCAATTCAAGGCGAACAGGTCCGTGTCACCGGTAAGCAACGAGACGACCTCCAAGGAGTCATCAGCCACTTCAAAACGAATGAGTTTGAAGTGCCGCTCCAGTTCAACAACTTCCGCGACTAGGCCTGTCGCTCCTCAGCCGTGAGGTGCTCGTCGTAGCCGGCAATCGGCGTTGTGTGAAAAATCCGGTTGAACAAAATGAGCTTGAGTACCCAGAACACCGCGAAGCTGAACAGGTTGACTACGCCGACGAAGGCCGTATTGGCGAGGTGTGACCAGTGATTCGCGTAGACCAAGTGTCGACAGTACGCGGCGAAAACGAGTGACAACAAGAGCCCCAGGGTATTGAGGACCGTGTAGGGCAATACTTCATTACGCCAGTGGCTCGCGCCGGACTTGCCCCAGACCCAACGACGGTGCAGGTAGTAGGCGGGTGGCAACGCGGCCAGGTTGCCGATAGCGGTGGCCCAGACCGGCGAGTGCGTCCCGTTGAGGCCGTACACGAGGAAAATAACGGTCGACGAGATCACGGTTGTAATCACCGAACTCATGGCGAAGCGGACAATTTTCTTGCCTTGATGCGTGCGCGTCCAGACGCGGAGTTCACCGAGTCGAGTACGCACGGATGGCTCTCACTGACCGGTCGACTTAGAGACCCGCGTGCTCTTCGGCACTCAGGTGTTCATCAATGTCGTGGAGTTTGTCAGTCTTGAAGATCTTGTTAAACACCAACATCTTCAAGACCCAGAAAATGGCGAAGCTCACCAGGTTCACGAAGGCCACCAGGCCAGTGTCCACTGCGTGTGAGAGGTGGTGAGTGTGAATGATGTGCTTGGTGAGCAGCGCGCCCAGCATCGAGAAACTAATGCCGGTAATTGACATACTCCAGTACGGGATGACTTCCTTGCGCCAGTGGCTCGAACCCTTCTTCTTCCACGCCCAGCGTCGATTCAGGTGGTACGAGGGAATCGTTCCAAGCAAGTTGGCGACCAGTGTCGCGGCCACGACACCGGAAATGAGGTGGAAACCATAGGTAACGAAAATGACAATCTGCGAAAAAATCGTGGTGTAGACCGAACCCAATGTGTAGCGAATGAGTTTCTTCCCCTCGTGGGTCTTCGACCAGTCGACGAGTTCGCGATAGCTACGAGGCACACCTCAACTCTAGTTCGCCCCTCGGAACCGCACGGTCACGACGCTCGTGCTAACAATGACTACGACGCAGTCCCGAGGTGGAGCCCATGAACATACAAGAACTCTGTGACGACTACGCCGACGCGACCGAGGATTTTCTGCGGGCCGCCGCGGTGGCCAGTGGCCAGCCCGACCGCCTCGATCGTCACGTGGAAGGCGGCTGGTCGGCCCGTCAGGTAATCCACCACGTCGCGGACTCCGAAACGCAATCGAGCATTCGACTTCGTCGACTGCTCGCCGAACCCTCCGGCAGCCTGATTCAGGGCTATGACGAGGACACCTGGTCGCGCACACCCTCACTCGGGTATCAGGACCTCCCCATCGACCTCCCACTCGCCGTCATTGGAGCGGTTCGAAGTGCGACCTTGGCGGTGCTTCGTCGCCTCGACGCCAGCGACCTTGATCGTTTCGGCGAGCACAGTGAGTCCGGACGCTACGACGTGGCTGAATGGGTAGAGATTTACCGCAACCACCCTCGGTACCACGCCCAGCAGCTGCTGGAAGCGCTCGAGGCTTAGCCTCGCTGCTCCATCGGTACGTAGTCGCGGACCTCCGGGCCCACGTAGAGCTGCCGCGGGCGAGCGATTTTGGCGTCCTGGGACAGCAACTCCTGGAAGTGCGCCAGCCATCCCGACACGCGCGGAATGGCGAAGAGCACCGTGAACATCTCGACCGGAAATCCCATGGCCTGGTAAATCAGACCGGAGTAGAAGTCCACGTTGGGGTAGAGACGGCGCGAGATGAAGTACTCGTCCTTGAGCGCCACTTCTTCGAGGGCCAGGGCGATGTCGAGCAGCGGGTTCTTGCCCGTAACGGCGAAGACGTCTTCGGCGGTCTTCTTAATGATCTGCGCACGGGGGTCAAAGTTCTTGTACACGCGGTGACCGAAGCCCTCGAGCTTGGTCTCACCGCGCTTAACCGTCTCGATGTAGGCGGGAATGTTGTCCAGTGAACCAATGCGGTTGAGCATCTTGAGTACCGCTTCATTCGCTCCTCCGTGACGCGGGCCGTAGAGGGCGGCGGTCGCGGCGGCGGTGGCCACGTAGGGGTCACCGTGGGCCGAACCAACGGTGCGCATGGCGGTGGTGCCGCAGTTCTGCTCGTGGTCGGCGTGCAGGATAAACAAAATGTCGAGGGCTCGTGCGAGCACGGGGTGGGCCTCGTAGCGGGGCTCCGCCACCTTCCACATCATCGACAAGAAGTTCTCGCTGTACCCCAGGTTGTTGTCGGGGTATACGAAGGGCATACCCACCGAGTAGCGGTGCGCGGCCGCGGCCAACGTGGGCATCTTGCCAATCAGGCGAACGGCCTGTTTGTGCATGACCTCAGGGTCGTTTATGCGCTTGGCTTCCTTGTAGTACGTCGAAAGCGCGGCGATGGAGGAGACCAGCATGCCCATCGGGTGGGCGTCGTAGTTGAAGGCATCGAGGAAACGCTTGCGCATGTTCTCGTGAATGTAGGTGTGGTACGTGATTTCCGTCGACCACTTCTCGCTCTCTTCCTTCGTCGGCAGCTCGCCGTGGTTCAAGAGGTAGGCGACTTCGAGGTAGGTCGACTTCTCAGCCAGCTGCTCGATGGGGTAACCGCGGTAGCGCAGGATGCCCGCGTCGCCGTCGAGGTACGTGATCGATGATTTCGCGGTGGCGGTCGCCATAAAACCAGGGTCGTAGAACCAAATGCCGGGCGCAACTTTGGCGAATTCCGAGGCGGCGATGCCGCCGTGCTCAATAGGAATTTCACGACTCTCACCAGTGCGATTATTCGTAACGGTTATCGAGTCGGACACAATTCCTCATTTCAGCGGGGGGCTCCTACGTATCGTAGCGAACGAAGGGGAACCCCGACTGTGAACTCTTATTGGGTTGGCACGACAAAGGCCGGTGCCACGTGGACCGAATAGGTCCGCACTGTGCTGTGACCGGGCGTCGCCGGCGCCCCAGTCACCACGATCCGCAAGGTGGCTCGCTCCCCGCTCAGTGGTGTGAACGTTAGGTCACTGAACGCGAATGCCCCGCGGGGGCCCAGCGTGGCCTCCTCGCGACGAGTCGTCGTGAGGCCCGTGCTCGACACGAGCGTGGCCGTGACCGTGGCTGGTTGGAGGGCGTAGCTCCCGTTCAGCACACTGACGCCGACAACCAGTGGTGAGCCGCCAACGATTTCGAGGTCCCCTTTCGTGGCGGGGAACGGAGCCGGCGATACCGAGACGGCCGCAATCGATAGCGAGCGAGCGAGTTGGAGGCTTGGTGTGATCGCCATCTCACGAGTGAGTGCGCCAACGTCGAGGAGACCCGAAAAGTCACTGAACGAGGTGAGCACCACGTGGCCCGGCTGCTTCACCAACGAACGCGTCAGCGCATTCCACTGGGCCGTCGTCGTCTTCAGGGCGATGGATGCCTGGCGCTCGCTGAGAGCTGGACCGGTGGGCCAGGGCAAGGTTAGTGACCGTGCGACATCGCTCAACAAGGACGAGTAGGCACGGGCCCGCACCTGACACCAGGTCGCCAATTTTCCATTGATACCGCTCACCAACACGGGATTGCGTAACTGCGACGCCTGCGCCGGCAGCACGCGCAGGGTGTCATTCAACGTTGTCAGTTGAGCGGAGAGTTGCGCTCGATTGAAGTGCGCACCGCGCACGAGGAGTGCCGTGATCGAGGAGTCAATCGAGTTTTCCTGACTAATGATGTTGTTGCTCAAGACCGCGAAACTTTGATTTTCACTTCGCACTGCGCGCACGTCACCATGGGCAGTTCGTGAAATGTCACGGGCAAAAATCAAGACGAGGAGTGACGCAATAACCGCGCTGCTCCACAGGATTGATTGTCGACGACGACGAGTTCGTTTACGAGCCACGTCACCAAGTCTTACTCACCTGACTCGCCGCCGGCCTCCAGCGGCACTTCGGCCTCCGTGAACTCCTCAAGGTCGAGTATTTCGGCGCCAGAAAAATCGGCCAATGCGGAATCAATGTGCCACTTCGCTGGGCTGAGTTCCCGCGCGCCCGTCTCGATAGAACGAAGCTCCGGCAACTCCTTCGAAGGAACGCCCACACCAAGTTTGTGCATCCTGCGGGCGGCGGGGATCAGGCGAGCCTCAACCGAGCCAACCATGGTGTTGTAGTGCTCAACGCTCTTTTCGAGCGAGGTGCCCATCGCAAGAATCGGCGCGGCCATCAGGCGAATAAGTTCGGGCAATTTTGAGGCCTCGTCCAGAATCTTTTCCACATTCGCGAGCCGCTCATGCTCACGCAGGACCAAGTGTGCGGACCACAGCAGCGCCATCAAGTTGGTGGGGCCAGCGATCAGCACACTCTGCTGCACCGCGAAGTCGTACAGACTCGGATCCGCATCAAAGGCCGCCGAGAGCGCCGCGTCGCTCGGGACGAAACACACCGTGTACTTCGGCGCCCCCGCCTCATCAGCCCAGTAGGTCTTACCGGCGAGCGAGCGGACGTGTCCGCGTAACTTGTCGGCGTGTTCGCGGCGATACCCCGCGGCCTCGGCGAGATCGGTGGCCGCGATCGAGCGCTCAAAAGCGTCGAAGGGGAATTTGGCGTCGACAAAGATGTGGGTGTCGTTCGGCAAATGGACAACGCAGTCAGGACGACGCTTCACGCCAGTATCGGCCGTGCTCGAAAACTGCAACGAAAAATCCACGCCATTTTTAAGTCCGGATGCTTCGAGGACGTTGGCCAGCTGCACTTCTCCCCAGCGCCCACGCTGGTCGCCGCGACCGAGGAGTTGGTTCAGTCGCTTCACCTCCGCCTGGGCGGACAGTTGGGTCTCCAGGAGTGTGTTGGCTCGTTCTCGAACTTCCGTGAGTGCCGCCACGTGTTGTTTATCGAAGTCGGCCAAGCTGGTCTCGTAGTCCCTCAGGAGCGCCTGGAGGGGGTCGAGGTTGGCCTTCAGCGTCTGATCGCGAGCCACGGCGACCTGTTCTTGTTGCTTCTCAAAGCGCTCGACCGTCTTCTCGAGCACCCGTGTGGATGTTGATTCAAACGAGGCGTCAAGATTCTCGAGGATGCGCTGACGCTCTGCTCGCTCGAACATCGTCGCTTCATTTGCTTGCGCGAGGAGTTGTTCGGCAGTCGTGGCGCGCGACTCGGCACTCGCCACATCGTTGCGAAGAGTCGTCGCCTCACTCTTGGCACCAGGTTGGGCCAGGACCCACCCCACAACACCACCGAGTACCAGACCTACGAAGAGCGTAAAGAGAACCATTGCTCCCCCTTTCTATACATAATGACCGTAGAGGAGCGGTGTGACAAAGCACTACAGTCTCTCTATGTTCCGTCTCTTCTCAACCTCGACATCTGACACTGGTTCCCAGGCCCTGCCGCCCGAGATGACGCAGAAGGTGGTGCACGTCTTCGCCTTGGTCGGCGAGGCGATTGCCGGTGCCACGCACGCACTGCTCGCGGGCGACCGTGAACTCGCCAAGCGCGTTGTCGATCAAGACATCATCATCGATGGTGAAGTGAACGAACTCGTGGCCTTCGCTGAGAGTGAGTTGATGACCAACGCACACCTCACGAGTGAGCACCGCCAAATTCTCCTTACGCTGCTGCGCACCATGCCCGAAGTGGAGCGCAACGGGGACCTCGCCGAACACATCGCCCGTCGAGCGGCCCGAGGCCTCGGGAGTGAGATGACCCCCCGTAGTCGCGGGCTCGTCGAGCGCATGGGAGAGGTGGCGTCCGAGATCTGGCGCGAGGCTACTGACATCATCGTCGACGGCAAGCTCGAAGCCGCGGGCGCCATCGAAGACGTCGACGACGAGCTCGACGATCTCCACGTGTCGCTCACTGCCGAACTGACATCGGGGTCCATGCCGGTGCCGGTCGCCGTCGAACTCGCGCTGCTCGCGCGCTTCTACGAACGGTTTGGTGACCACTGCGTCAACTTGGCGAGGCGCCAAGTTGGCCGCTACGGCGCCGACTGATTAACGAAGCAGGAGCTCGGCGATCTGCACGGCGTTTAGCGCCGCGCCCTTGCGCAGGTTGTCGTTACTCATGAACATCGACAGACCGTTCGTCAGCGTTTCGGCACGACGGATGCGCCCCACGTAGGTGGGGTCATTGCCGGCCGAGAGGCGTGGCGTCGGGAGGTCGTGCAAGACGACACCCGGGGCGTCGGCAAGGAGCGCTAGTGCCTCTTCCACACTGAGATCCCGAGCGAAGCTCGCCGTAATCGCGAGGGAGTGACCCGTAAAGACGGGAACGCGCAC
This sequence comes from uncultured Actinomycetes bacterium, assembly GCA_903825765.1. Classification (GTDB taxonomy): domain Bacteria; phylum Actinomycetota; class Acidimicrobiia; order Acidimicrobiales; family RAAP-2; genus RAAP-2. Next base: position 9,357 of record CAIKBU010000045.1, read on the forward strand.
GCAGGTGGCATCAACGAGCAAGCCAGGAATATTGAGAATCTTGCGTGACTCAAAGCGCAACTTCTGCTCTTCGCCGGTCTCGAGCGAACCATCATCCACAATCGAGCCCGCCAGTGGCACAACGTTGTGAGCTATGGCGGCGGGGAAGTTCGCACCGCGCGCCATGGACACGGCATCACCGTGGAAGGTCAATTCGCGGATGTCGCTTTCCATCGACGTGGCGACTTGCCCGGCGAGCTCGTCAACACCGTCACGACCCGCACCACTCACGGCTTGGTAGGTCGACACCACCATGCTCACCAGACCGGCCGCATCGTGCAGTGGGCGAAGCACGGGCATCGCCGCCATTGTCGTGCAGTTCGGATTCGCGATGATGCCCTTGGGGCGGAGCTGGGCCGCTAGTGGATTGACTTCAGCGACGACGAGTGGAACGTCCGGGTCCATACGCCACGCGGAGGAGTTGTCGATAACGACCGCGCCGGCATCGGCGATGCGAGGAGCCAGCGCCTTCGACGACGTGGCACCCGACGACATCAGCGCAACGTCAATACCAGAGAAGTCCGCCATCGCGGCGTCCTCCACCACAACGGTGCCGCTGCCCCAGGGCAGCTCGCTTCCCGCAGAGCGGGCCGAACCGAAGAATCGCATCTCGTCGACGGGGAATCCCCGCTCGGCGAGAATTGACCGCATGACAGTCCCGACCTGACCAGAGGCACCAACGATGGCAACGCGCATGAGTAGCCCCCTACGCCGCGTCGAGGCCGAAAGCCGTGTGCAGAATACGCACGGCCTCAGCAACCTTGTCGGCACTGACGACGCACGAAATGCGGATCGAACTCGTCGAAATCATCTCGATGTTGATGCCGTTGTTCGACAGCGTTTCAAACATCTGGGCGGTGACGCCGGGGCTCGACTTCATGCCCGCCCCAATGATCGACACGCGACCAATACTGGCGTCCGACGTCACCGAGGTGGCACCGATGAGGGCCTTTACCTCGTTGCAAATGGCGCTGGCCTCGTCAAGGTCAGTGAGGGCCACGGTGAAAGAAATTGCCGTGAGGCCGTTGGTGCCGGTGTTTTGAACAATCATGTCCACGTTGATGCTGGCGTCAGCCAGTGCACGGAACAACTGAGCGGCGACGCCGGGGCGGTCTGGCACCCCGTCAATGGTCAGCTTCGCCTCGGACGAATCGTCGGTGATAGCGGTAACTATCGCTTCTTCCATAGTGGGGTCCTCCTCCACAATCCAGGTGCCTGGTTCCCAGGTGAAACTCGAACGAACGTGCAGTGGCACACCGTGGCGGCGGGCGAACTCCACGGAACGCAACATCAAAACGCGGCCACCAGTGGCGGCCATCTCCATCATTTCGTCGAAGGACACCTTCGGCAATCGACGGGCCTTCGAGACCACGCGGGGGTCGGCACTGAACACGCCAGTGACGTCGGTGTAGATCTCGCACGAGTCGGCGCCGAGGGCTGCGGCGAGTGCTACGGCCGTCACGTCGGATCCGCCACGACCGAGGGTCGTAATGTCTTTGTCCGTAGAAATACCTTGAAAACCGGCGACAACCGGGACAAGACCCGCGGCTATCGCCTCGCGGATACGGTCCGGGCGCATTTCGAGAATTTTCGCTCGCGTGTGGTCCGTGTCAGTGATGATGCCGGCTTGTGAACCGGTAAATGATGCTGATTCCACCCCGCGGGCCCCCAGGGCCATCGATACCAACGCCATTGAGATGCGCTCACCGGCGGTCAGCAGCATGTCGAGTTCGCGCGGCGGGCGAGTCGGTGACACGTCGTCCGCGAGACGAATGAGGTCGTCAGTGAACTTGCCCATGGCCGACACGACCACGACGACGTCGTGTCCATCAGCCCGGGTGCGAGCGACGTGGTCAGCAACGGCGCGAATCCGGTCGGCGTCGCCAACCGAGGTGCCGCCAAATTTCTGGACGATAAGGGTCACGAGTGGCAAGTTTAGTAGTCCGCGGAGCAAGGGATTTGTTCCCACTAAAGTGGGGACATGGGAACTACCAAGCGTGAACGTCAAAAAGCAGCTCGGGCACAGAAGCTCGAAGCGATGAAGAAGCAGCAGAAAGTGTCACAGACCAAGCGGTCCGTCGTCATCAGCCTGATTGTCGTAGCCCTTCTCGCCGGATCAGCCATCTTGGTCTTCTCGAAGAGTTCGCCAAGCGTGGCGACCATTCCGTCGACGAGCACGACCTCTACCGTGGCGTCGTCGACCACGTCGAACACTCGCACCATCAATGTCGTCGGTGGCTTCGCCTCGATTCCCTCGCCCTCACCAGTGGGCGTGTCGGGTAAGGCGCCGACGGTTGTTGTCCCCAAGACGCCCGCTCCCAAGGTCGAAGAGGCCAGTGACCTCATCATTGGCAAGGGTGCGACCATGAAGTTGGGTCAGAAATTCACCGCTCAGTACGTGTTGGCGACCTACTCCACCCACGGCGTTGTCCAGTCGTCGTGGACCAGCCAGCCCTTCTCAACTTTCCTCAACTACGGCGGACTCATCACCGGATGGGTCAAGGGCATGATTGGTATGAAGGTTGGCGGTCGTCGCGAACTCATTATCCCCCCATCGCTCGGCTACGGCGCGAGCTCACCCGGTACGGGCATTGCCCCCAATGACACCCTCGTGTTCGTCATTGACTTGCTCAAGATTGGCTAAGACCTCGCAGTACGCGCGGACCATGGTGGCTCGCGCGAAAGAGAAAGTGGACTCTCATGAGTGACCTCATCCCCAACGCCGACGGCTCCAGCGAAAAGCGTCAATCCTTTAACGCCGCTCCCCCGATGATCATCGACCTGGCCAAGACGTACACCGCCACCATGGTGACGAGTCACGGCACAATGGTGATTGAACTCGACGCCAAAGCCGCACCTCAGACGGTCAACAGCTTCGTCTACCTGTCCCGGTTTCACTACTACGACGGCGTGATTTTGCACCGCATCATCCCCGGCTTCGTGCTCCAAGGTGGCGACCCCACCGGCACCGGCACCGGTGGTCCTGGTTACAAGTTCCGCGACGAGCTTCCCGCACCGGGCAGCTACCGACTGGGCTCCTTCGCTATGGCTAACGCTGGACCGAACACCAACGGGTCACAGTTCTTCATCATCTCGGGCGACAGTGGCGTGGGACTCCCCCCGCTGTACGCACTTTTCGGTCAAGTGAGTGAAGGCCTCGACGTCGTTGCCGCCATTGACAAAATCGGCACCCCTTCGGGCCGCCCGTCACAGACAGTGACCATCACCTCGGTGACAATTACCGAGGCTTAGAGCTCGGCGGTCTTGCCGCCTCGCGTCACTGCTATCCCACCATCGATCACTACTCGCCACGTCTCGTCGTAGGTGAGCACACTGTCGGCTCCTAGCTCAACGAGGGTGCAGGAGGGGGCGAGCAGGGTTTTGGTCCGGGTGGACTGCTCCGGATTCGTGGCCATGGCGAGTGCCACGTCGCGAAAGCATCCCATCCCGACGGTGGGTGCGCCGCCCCGAGGATCAATCATGACCTCGCCGAACACTGATCCAACTGCGCCGATCGCGACGAGGGGGCGACGCCGAAGCACCTCGCCCAGGGGGGTGTCGCGCCACACACTTCGGGCGTGCAGCACTGACCCATCGAGACAAACAATTACGGATGCGTTTTCGAGCGCGGCCAGTGCCCGGTCATCAGTGAGCACCGTGCGATCAGTACCACGGACCACCGTGAAGGGCAGGTCGAGGACCGCTCGAAGTTCGTCGAGTGCGCCGTCGACGCCGCGATACGCCGCGGCGGTGGCGAGTACGACGACGTTGCCACAATCAGCATTGAGCGCTGCTCGCCACTGGGGAAGCGCATCGAGCGATCCCACAAATGCCTGCGTCATCGCTACCAGCTTCGGGCCGAAAAGCGCCAGACCGGTGTGTCGTCGGTGACCGGCACGATGTCACTCACCGAGGCGTTGTTGAGTGCGCTGAAGGCGGCAATGACCACGGCCACCTCTTCGGGTGTGGGCCCTGGACGCGAGATGAGTCCACTCACAGCGGAATGTTGCCGTGCTTACGCTTGGGCGACTCTTCGCGCTTCGACCGCAGCAGCGCCAGTGACTGCGCCAGCACGCGCCGCGTCTCGTTCGGCTCAATAACGCCATCAACGTAGCCACGCTCGGCGGCCACGTAGGGGTTGGCGTAGTTCTCTTCGTAGTGCGCCGTGAGCGCGGCCTGCGTCGCGGCCGGGTCGTCAGACGCCATGATTTCACGACGGTGCACGATTGTGACTGCGCCGGCGGCACTCATGACGGCCAACTCGGCGGTCGGCCACGCGAAGGCGAAGTCGGCGCCGGTACCCTTCGAGTTCATGACGACGTAGGCGCCGCCGTACGCCTTGCGGGTCACGACAGAGATACGTGGCACGGTAGCTTCGCAGAAGGCGTAGAGGAGCTTGGCGCCGTGGCGAACGATGCCCTCTTGCTCCTGACGCACACCAGGCAAGAAGCCAGGCACGTCGACAAAAGTGATGAGCGGAATGTTGAAGGCGTCGCACGTACGTACGAAGCGCGCCGCCTTCTCGCTGGCGTCAATGTCGAGCACGCCGGCGAGCACCTGGGGCTGGTTCGCCACGATGCCGACACTGTGGCCGCCAATGTGCGCGAAACCGCAGAGAATGTTCGACGCGAAGGCGCCGTGAATCTCCAAGAACTCCCCGTCGTCGACCACTGAGGTGATGACCTTCTTCATGTCGTACCCGAGGTCGGTCGTCGCTGGCAACAAGGTATCGAGGTCGTCGCAGGCCCGGTCGGCGGGGTCGTCACTGACGACGCGTGGCGCCTCTTCGAGGTTGTTGCTCGGCAGGAACGAGAGCAGGTAGCGAACCTCGTCGAGCGCGCTGCGCTCATCGGGGAAGCTGAAGTGCGCGGCGCCCGAGAGCGCCGTGTGCGTCGTGGCACCAGCCAACTCTTCTAAGGTCACTTCCTCACCCGTCACGGCTTTGACCACGTTGGGGCCGGTGATGAACATGTGACTGAGGTCCTTGACCATGAAGACGAAGTCGGTCATGGCCGGGGAGAACACGGCTCCACCAGCGGTCGGCCCGAGAATCACTGAAAGCTGGGGTACGACACCGCTCGCGGCGGCGGTGCGACGGAAGATGCCGGCGTAGGCGTGCAAACCGGCGACGCCCTCTTGAATGCGGGCCCCACCACCGTCGTGAAGGCTGAGCAACGGAATGCCCAGGGACCGGGCAAAATCTTGGATCTTGTGGATTTTTTCCCCGTGGGTCTCACCGAGCGCCCCGCCAAAGACGGTGAAGTCCTGGGCGTAGACGCAGACGCGGCGACCGTCGACGGTGCCAAAGCCCGTCACCACGCCGTCGCTGTAGGGGCGGGTGTCCTCGATGGACATGCCGCTGGCTTGGTGACGCGTCAGCAGGTCGATCTCTTGGAAGCTGTCCTCATCAAGGAGGTACTGCAGTCGCTCGCGGGCCGTCATGCGGTTTCGCTCGCGGTGACGAGCCACGGCGGTTTCGCCACCACCCTCGTGCGCTTCTGCCTTACGAGCTCGTAGGTCCTCAACTCGTTGCGCCATTGAATATTCCATAGTCCTCAAGGCTACCTAGGGAACGAGGGGCGCGCAGGTTGCGCCCTCTAAATGCCGTTATTCCCTACACTGAGAAGTCGTGGCGTTTCTTCGCGTACTCCCCCTCTTCGCCTCAACGGCCCTTATTTTGGCCATGGTGCCCGGTCAAGGAATGGCCATGGTGCTTCGTCAAACCATGATGGGCGGGGCTCGTGCGGGCTATCTCTCCGTGGCCGGCAATGCGCTCGGTCTCCTCATCTGGGGCAGTCTCTCGGCCCTCGGTCTCAGCGTGGTCTTCGCGCACTCCCCGACCGCCTACAACGTTCTGAAGTACCTCGGCGTGACCTACCTCGGTGCCCTCGCCCTCCTCACCCTGTGGTCACTGCGAAAAGGCGTGGGCGCCTTTGACCCCACCGGTGCCGCCAAAGTTCGACCCCTGGCGGCGATTCGACTCGGCCTCTTCACGAATCTGACCAACGTGAAGGCCTGCGTCTTTGCCGTGGCCTTCATCCCCCAATTCGTCCCCGCCCATTGGTCATTGGCGACCGGCATCATTCTCTTGACCTGCGTCCAGGCCTGTGTTTCACTCGCCTGGTACCTCTCGTTCGTGCTTTTGATCGACCGAACAGCCACGTGGATTGCCCGACCGCAGGTGCGTCTCTGGCTGACGGCCCTCTCCGCGAGTGGCCTCGCCACCCTGGCGGGGGCTCTCGCCGTCTCGCCCCCGCGCTGACTGCACTAACTTTTCTCTGAGCACCAAGGGGGCACGCATGTCACGCAGCGTCATTGTCGCGGGAAGCCGCACACCAATCGGCAAACTGTCGGGAAGTCTGGCCAGTCTTCGCGCCGTCGATCTCGGTGCCCACGCCATCGCGGCAACACTCGCGCGCGCCGGCGTCGATCCCAGCATCGTTGACACCGTCATCATGGGGCACGTCCTCCAGGCGGGAACGGGGCAGATCACCGCTCGTCAGGCGGCGGTCGGTGGTGGGGTGCCAATGTCGGTGCACGCCACGACCATCAATAAGGTCTGCCTCTCGGGTCTCCAGTCGCTCTACCTCGCCGACCTCATGATCCGCAGTGGCGACGCCGGCGTGGTTATCGCCGGCGGCATGGAGTCAATGACCAACGCCCCCTACCTACTCCCCGGGGCCCGCGCCGGCTACCGCTACGGTGACCACACGGTCGTGGACTGCCTTACCCACGACGGCCTAACCTGCGCCTTCGATCACTGCGGCATGGGCGTAGCCACCGAGCGGTACAACGCGGGACAGTATTCGCGCGCCCGCCAAGATGCGTTCGCCGCCCGCTCGCACCAACTCGCGGCCGCCGCTCAGGCCAATGGCCTCTTCGACGACGAAATTGCCCCGCTCACCATCACGCCGCGCAAGGGGGACCCCGTGGTCCTCACCAGCGACGAGGGTGTGCGCGCCTCGACCGACGTGGCGGCGCTTGCTCGCCTCTCCCCGGCATTTGACGCCAGCGGGACCATTACCGCAGGCAACGCGTCGCAAATTTCTGACGGTGGGGCAGCACTCCTGGTGATGTCCGCCGACCGAGCCGCCGGCCTCGGTCTCGACGTGCTCGGCGAACTCGTCTCGTACGGCCAAGTGGCTGGCCCCGATACCTCACTCCTTCGCCAGCCCGCCCACGCCATTCGCGAAGCGGCCCGTCGGGGCAACGTGGCCTTGCCCGATCTGTCGTTCGTCGAGATCAATGAAGCCTTCGCCGCGGTGGCGCTGGCCTCCATGGACGAGCTCGGACTGGATGAGTCCTCCGTGAACCCCAACGGTGGGGCCATCGCGCTGGGTCACCCCATTGGCATGTCGGGCACTCGTCTGGCCCTCACCGCACTCTACGAACTACGGCGTCGCGGTGGCGGGCTGGCCGCGGTCAGCCTCTGTGGTGGTGGCGGACAAGGTGATGCCGCCGTTCTCCTCGTTCGCTAATCAGGTACGAACGCGGTCACGAATTCGTACGATGAGCGGCCCACTGGCTCGTTGTCACGAATACGCAGCACGTACGCACCGCCCACGGGAATACCCTCACGAGCACTCACGGGAAGTTCACTCAGCAACGTCGCCAGCACGTCGGTCACCGTCGGATTATGCGCCACGGTGAGTAACGAGGTCGTAACGGGATCGATCGCCGCGAGATCAATCAAGAGGTCGTCGGCCGTGACGTCTCGTTGACCGTTGTAGATCAACGAGGAGAACTCGACGTCGGCGACAAACGGCGTGTCGGCGAATGACTCGTTAAACGTCTGGGTGGTGCGCGTGGCCGCCGAGACCAGGGCGGTCACGGGACCGAATGCGCCGAGGGCGGCGGGGTCGAGGGCCCACGCGCGCAACTGGGCGCACTGGGCTTCCCCGCGGACACTCAAGGTGCGTTGACGGTCTGATCCGCCGGCGGGTGCCGGCGTGGATTCGGCGTGGCGAACAATGGTGAGGAAGCGCATCCACCAATTGTGACCGCTCCAGTCCGTCCGCCGATGCCGCCGTGGTCGTATCGTGGAGCCATGACTGTTTCTCTCTCGTATTTTCAGGCCATCGTCATGGGACTTCTCCAGGGCATCACCGAACTCTTCCCAGTGTCCAGCCTCGGCCACGGTGTCCTCGTGCCCGCCCTCTTCGGCTGGCACAATCTCGTGAGCTCCCAGACGGCGAAACAGTCATTTTTTCTGACTTTCCTGGTCGGCCTGCACGTGGGAACCGCACTGGGCCTCATCGCCTACTACCGCGCGACCTGGGCCCGACTGCTGCGGGCCGGCGTCGCTCACGTGACGCGAGTGCGCACTGATGGCGTCGCTGTTTTGTGGCGAATTAATGATGAGGGTGTCGCCCCCGACTACCGTCTGATTGTCCTCCTCATCGTGGGCACAATCCCCGTCGGTGTCGTCGGCCTCGTGCTGGAGAAGCCACTACGCGAGCTCTTCGCCAAACCACTATCGGCGGCCCTCTTCCTCGTCCTCAATGCACTGATCTTGCTCGTCGGTGAGCGCTTGCGCCGTCAGCAGGGTCGCCGGGTGGCTCACCTGGCTGAGGAGGCAATGCCCGTGTCGTCGGCCCTGCGCATTGGCTCGTCCCAGATTCTCGCCCTCTTCGCCGGCATTTCGCGCAGTGGTGTCTCCATCGTCACCGGTGTGAGTTCAGGTCTCTCCTACGAGGGGGCTGCGAACTTCTCTTTCCTGCTCGCCACGCCCATCATTTTGCTCGCCGGCCTCTACAAGTTGCCATCGCTCTTCGGGGCCGCCGGCGACGGCGTGCGCCTGCAGACCTTGGTCGGCGCCATTGTGGCTGCCGTCGCGGCCTACGTCTCTGTTTCCTTCTTGTCTCGGTGGTTCAAGACGAAGACGCTACGACCCTTCGCGTTGTACTGCCTGGTGGTGGGCTTGCTCTGCGTCGTGCGCTTCGCCTAGTCGGCGAGCACGCGGCGACCGCTGATGGCGCGACTCAGCGTCAGGTCGTCGGCAAACTCCAAGTCGCCACCAACGGGCAGACCATTGGCCGGTTGCGAAACCACGAGGCCGGGTACCTGGAGCAGTTTGCTCAGGTACATGGCCGTGGCGTCGCCTTCTAAGTTCGCGTTGAAACACAAAATGACTTCGGTGACTGGACCGTGGAGTCGCTTGATCAACTCTTGAATGCGCAGACGATCTGGCGTGACGCCCTCTAAGGGATTGAGCAATCCGTGCAACACGTGATACGTGCCCGTGAAGGCCCGCGATCGTTCGACCGCCAGAACGTCCGGTGGGCTCTCCACCACACAGATGACGTGCTGGTCACGACGGTCGTCGCTGCACAAGGGACAGAGGTCGCCCGTCTCGGCGAAGTTGCAGCACTGCGAGCAAAAACTCAAGTTGGCCTTCATATCGGTCATCGCCGTCGAGAGCCGGTTCACGTCCTCGCTTGGTTGACGCATGAGCCAAAAGGCAATGCGCTGCGCCGACTTCGGTCCCACCCCAGGGAAGCGACCGAGTTCATCCACCACCGTCTGGAGTGACGGTGGGTAACTACTCACGAGATCTCCGTGGCGCCGGGAAAGGCCTGCGTAATGAGGTGCTCGGTCACCGACGTCACGACTTTTTCTGTGTCAGTCGACGTGTTGTCATCGACACCGTCGAAAGCGGTGTCAGCGAGCTCTTCCTCCGTCGGTGGCGCAGAGCGCGTTGGGGTGGGCGGTGGTGCAACCACGGCGGCTCCGGTATCGACAATCCACGTGAGCACAATGGGTCGGCGAAACTCGTGTTCGAGGGCGGCCCGCACACTCGGCGTGATCTCCTGGGCGTGCTTGCGCACTTCTTCGTCGGCAACCGCCAAGGTGATCTGGTCGTTGTCGGTACTCATGACGCGAGCTGCCTTCAAAATCATCTGCGCGCCGCGTGACGTGCGTGCAATAACGCTCTGCGCGAATCGCGCGCGAACATCTGCTGGGTTGAGAGGGCCGGCGGGCGCGGTCGGGGCCGCGGGTGGCGTATCGACACCAACGGGTGCCGCAGGTGAGGCGGGGGTGGGCGTTGTCACTTCCGGCGTGGGCGCCGTCACTGGCGCAACCGGAGTGGGCGTTGTCACTTCCGGCGTGGGTGCCGTCACTGGCGCAACCGGAGCCACCGTCCCAATGGGCTTGAGTACGGGTGCAGGCGGCGCCACCGGGGCGGCCGGGGCGGCCTGAGGTGCGCGCTCGAGGCGAGTGACCCGCTCGGCGAGGGCGTCGATGGACGAGTCCAGATCGGGCATCACAAGGCGCACCATCGCCACCTCAAGCAGCACCGTCTTGTCGGGAGCACTTTTCATTTCTCGCATCGTGCGCCCAACGGTCTCTAAGACCCGAACGGTGCGAGGCAGTCCGATCTGACTTCCCCACGTCGCAAGACGAGTTCGGTCGGCACCCGTGACGTCGGCGACGTCGGGAGCTACCTGCAGCAAGAATGCCTGACGAGTCTCGGCCGCGAAATGTTCGGCCAACTGCTCGGGGTCCCAGCCATCGCGGGCGAGGGACGCCAGCGTCTGAAGAGCCATCGCTGCGTCATTCGCCGCCAGGGCGGCGAAGAGGCCGTCAAAGTCTGGCGTGGCGTCTTCACCCGTGCCGGTGGCGATCAGTTGATCGAGCGCACTGAGGGCGTCACGAGCCGACCCCCGACCAAGTCGCACGGCGGTGTCAATCAGTTCATCACTCGCCTCGAGACCGGCGGCGTGCTGGACGTCTTGCAACAATGTGTTCAAGGTGTCGCCACCAATAAGTCGAAATTCGAGGTGCTGGGTGCGGCTGCGAATCGTGGGCAGCACCTTGTGCGGGTCGGTGGTGGCCAGCACGAAGACAACATGGGCGGGGGGTTCCTCGAGCGTCTTCAACAGGGCCGCGGAGGCCGCCTTGGTCAACTGGTGGACCTCGTCGAAGATGTAGACCTTCCAGCGACCCGGCGTCCCGTGCCAAGCACCCGCGGTGATGTCTCGAATGTCTTCAACCCCATTGTTCGACGCGGCGTCTAATTCGGTGACGTCGAGCGACGATCCCTTCGTGATGGCCACGCAACTGGCGCAGACATTGCACGCGTCGCCATCCTTGGGGTCTTCACAGTTGAGGGCCTTGGCCAAAATGCGGGCCGTGGTGGTTTTTCCCGTACCACGAGGTCCCGAAAAGAGATAGGCGTGATTAACGCGGTCTTTGGCGACGGCGCCCTGCAGGGCACGCACGACGTGCTCCTGGCCGCGTAGTTCGGCAAATCGACCGGGCCGAAAGCGACGATAGAGCGAGGTGACACCGTCGAGAGAAGTCGGAACCTGCGGGGAAGTAGCCATGGCACAATGCTAACGGCGGGGTGTTCACGCCGAGGTCCAAAGCGGTGGCCAGGCTGACCGTGGCACCCGAACGCTTCGCTGAGAGCTGCTGGCTTCCACCCCTGACTCGGTTCACGAAGGTCCGTCGCACGGGACCCGACCACCGCTTTCAACCTCGGCCGTACCAGATTATCGGAAGTCACCTCGGCCTCGTCGGGTAGCCTTAGAAGCCGGTATTCGTTTTCACGACGACTACTGATTCGGAGGAGTGCGAGAGCGGCCGAATCGGCACGCTTGGAAAGCGTGTGAAGGGCAACCTTCCGTGGGTTCGAATCCCACCTCCTCCGCCAAAGTTTTCTGATTCGAAC
>CAIKBU010000046.1 GCA_903825765.1 uncultured Actinomycetes bacterium
ACAATGGCGCCCACGATGAGTCGACCGCGACGACGCACGTGCTCAACCCAGCCAGTCAGCAGCGCCATAACGACGGCCCCCGCGCCGGGGGCGGCGTAGAGGAGGCCGAGCGTGCGTGGGCCGCCGTGGTACACCGAAAGGGCCATGGCGGGGAAGAGTGCGCGAGGCAGGCCAAAGACCATGGCGTTCAAGTCGGCGAGATAGACCGACTGCACGACGACGTTGGAGCGAACGTAACGAAACCCCGCCGCGATGGCGTGGTGTAGCGCGGCGGGCTTGGTCGCGCCCGAGGGCGGGAGAGGGTCGAGATAAAACGTAGTGACGACGAGGGCGGCGAACGTCAGCCCGTCGACGAGATAGCAGGCACTGAGCGAGTACCGCGAGAGTATGAGACCAGCGAGTGACGGCCCAACGACGAGGGTGAAGTTGAAGATCACCTGCATGATGGAATACCCCGCCACGAGATCGGCGGGTCCCAGTATCACCGGGACGGCCGCCGTCCGCAGGGGGCCCGCAAACCCCATGACGCCAGCGAGCAGGGCGGACAGCGTCATAACGACGAGGACGTGGTGATTATGGCTCGCCGCGTTGAGCGCCAACGCGAGGTCGACCACCGCGCTGACCGCGGTGCTGAACAGAAGCAAGGGTCGCTTATCGCGTCGGTCACCAACGGCGCCGCCAAGGAGTGAGCCCCCGATCAAGAAGGGCAGTTGCAACAAGCTCGTGAGGCCGACCATGAGGCTGTCGTGGGTATCTCGATAGACCTGAAAGGGAATGGCGACCAGCGTGACGTTACTCCCCAGCAATGAGAGCAATTGGCCCAAGGTAATAAGGCGAAAATTGCGATTGCGCCGAAGCGGTCCGATGTTGAGCAGGTAACGAGCCACGGTCGAAGCCTACGGGGTCACTACAGTTGGGGTACTCCATGAGTAGAGGGGGCGCCGTGGTTGATGAACTAATTTCCCTGTTGAGCCCCGAGGGCGAGCCACTGCCTCACCCCGAGGTCGTCAACTCGCTCAACGCTGATGCCCTCGCGGCTCTGTACCGCGACATGGTGATTGTTCGCCGCCTCTGTAACGAGGCCACCGCCCTGCAACGTCAGGGCGCCCTCGCCTTGTGGGCACCACTCCTGGGGCAAGAGGCTGCCCAGATTGGGGCCGGTCGGGCGCTTCAACCACGAGACTTCGCCTTTCCGAGTTACCGCGAACACGGGGTGGCGTGGTGTCGCGGTGTCCCGCCGGCTGACGTGCTGCGACTCTTTCGCACCGTGAGCTCGGGCGGATGGAATCCCTACACCTACAACTACGCCCTCCCCACGATTGTGTTAGCCAATCAGATGTTGCACGCCGTCGGCTACGCCATGGGGATGCAGCGCGATGGTGATCCGGCCGCCGTCATCACCTTCTTCGGTGATGGGGCCTCCTCCCAGGGTGATGCGCTTGAGTCGTTCGTGTGGGCCTCGTCGTTCAATGCCCCAGTCGTGTTTTTCTGCCAAAACAACCAGTTCGGTATTTCAACACCGGTGACGACCCAGTCACGCGTGCCCCTCGCCGAGCGGGCCAAAGGATTCGGTTTTCCCGGCTACCGAGTCGACGGGAACGATGTCGTCGCGGTCTACGAAGTCACGCGTCAGGCCCTCGAGCGCGCCCGCGCGGGTGGTGGACCGACACTGATTGAGGCCTACACCTACCGCATGGGGGCGCACACCACGTCGGATGATCCGACGCGGTACCGCCTCGATGCCGAAGTGGAGATGTGGAAACATCGTGATCCAATCGAACGACTCAAGGCGCTCTTGACTCGCGAGCACGAGTACCACCGCACCTTC
>CAIKBU010000047.1 GCA_903825765.1 uncultured Actinomycetes bacterium
AGGTCGGGCTTGTCCGTGCCGTAGAGGTCGAGCGCGTCGGCCCACGTCATACGTCCGATGGTGCCGGGTCGGATCCCCGTCGCCATTTCGGCCGCGTCCAGCACCGCTTCCGAGACGAAGGTGAAGATGTCCTCTTGCGTAACGAAACTGGCCTCAATGTCCATCTGGGTGAATTCAAACTGACGGTCCGCGCGGAGGTCTTCGTCGCGGAGGCATCGAGCAATTTGGTAATAGCGGTCGAAGCCACCCACCATGAGGAGCTGCTTGGCGATTTGGGGGCTCTGTGGCAACACGTAAAAGTCACCGGGGTGCAACCGCGATGGTACGACGAACTCACGGGCGCCTTCAGGGGTAGGGGCCCACAACAGCGGCGTTTCGACCTCACAGAAACCCTGGCGTTCCATGGACCGTCGCAGCGTCGCATTGATGGCGGCGCGCAGCCGAAGATTCTTCTGCATGTTCTCGCGACGTAAGTCGATGTAGCGGTAGCGCAGCCGTACGAGCTCATCAACGTCGGCCCGTTCGTCAATCTGGAAGGGTGGTGGCTCAGCGGCGCTCAACAACTCCACAACGCAGTCAGTGAGTTCCACCGCACCAGTGGCCAACTTGTCGTTGGTCGTGCCCTCGGGACGATGGCGGACGGTGCCGGTGACACGCACGACGTACTCACTTCGGACATCCACGGAGCCGTCGACCACGCATTGCACCACACCGGAACGGTCACGGACATCGACGAAGGCGAGGTGCTCACCGTGCTCTCGACGCTTGGCCACCCAGCCACAGATGGTGCGCCGTTCGCCAATCATCGATTCGTTGAGTGACCCACACAAGAGGTCACGCAGGCTCGTTGCTTCAATGTTCTCAGTCATGGGTCACTTACCTAGTAGTTCTTGTAGCGCGGCGACGATGTCGTTCGAAGCAACACGTCGTTGCGCCTGTTCGAAATCGCCACTGCGCAGGTCTCTTAGTGTAATCTCCCCCGCCGCCTGCTCCTGGGGTCCAATGAGCAGCGCCACGCGGGCACCGGAACGATCTGCCACCTTCATCTGCGACTTCATCGAACGACCGTCGAAGGCGCGAAGCGTCGCGTACCCCGCCGAACGCAAGTGATCGACCAGCGGGGTGGCGACGTCATCGCCAGTGGTGTCGACGACGAAAATATCTGGCACGCGATTAATCAGCGGTGCATCAACTCCCTCCGCGCGACGCGCGAGGAGAAGGCGTTCGATACCGGAACCAAAACCGATGCCGCTGGTCGGTGCCCCACCCAACTGCTCTGCGAGCTTGTCGTATCGCCCACCGCCACCAATCGCGTTCTGCGCTGAACCGAGTGCGTCGGCGACGAATTCAAAGGTTGTTCGCGTGTAGTAATCGAAACCCCGGACCAAGCGCGGCGTAAGGGTGTAGGCGATGCCAATGCTCTCTAAGCCGCTCGTGACCTTCGCGAAGTGGCCGCGACAGTCGTCGCAGAGAAAGTCTGGCAGCGTCGGCCCAGCGTCGGTGACCGCGATACAGGCGTCCTTCTTGCAGTCGAGTACGCGTAGCGGGTTATCGCTGAACGTCTTTTGGTGCTCCTCGCACAGGGAATCCTTGTGTTCACTGAGTACGTCACGAAGGGCGCCCACGAACACGGACCGACAGGCGTCATGCCCCATGGAATTGATGAGAAGCCGGATATTCGTGAGACCGAGCGATTGATAGAACCGCCAGGCGAGCGAAATCACTTCAACATCCACTGCCGGATCGTCGGTACCAAGCACCTCCACACCGACCTGGTGGTGCTGGCGGTACCGACCGGCTTGCGGGCGTTCATAACGAAAGGCTGGCGTGACGTACCAGGCCTTGAAAGGGGTGGTGGGCTGGTGCTCGACGAAAGCACGGACAATCGATGCCGTTCCTTCGGGGCGCAGGGCGTACACACGACCGCCGCGGTCTTCGAAGACGTACATCTCCTTCTTCGCGACATCGGAGTGTTCACCGATGCCTCGATTGAACACCCCCACGTCCTCAAAAATCGGCGTGTGCACCATGGAGAAGCCGTAGCGGTAGGCCGCTTGGGCGAAATGGGCGATGAGCCCTTCCCACAGGGCCGCTTCGGGACCGTAGACGTCGTGCGTACCGACGGGTGACTGGAATGGTGGCTGCGTACTCATGATCCCTTGTGTTGTCCTGGAAGTTGGCGGAAGGCGTCAAAGACGCCGTCAACGCCTTTGAGCGCCGACAATAGTGATGAGAGGTGACTCGGATCGGCTAACTCCATGTCGAACACCATACGGACGATGCGCGAGCCGGACGTCGCGGTCGACGAGGACACGATATTCAGGTGAAATTCGGCCACGACGCGAGACACGTCGAGAAGCAGTCGACTCCGGTCAAAGGCCATGACTTCGAGCGTCACTCGGTAGTGGCCGTGCGCCGATCCGTCCCATTCGACGTCGATAATGCGCTCGCCTAAACGCTTCGCCAACGCCACTGCATTCGAACAGTCGTCACGGTGCACCGAGACGCCTCGTCCCTGGGTTACGAAACCCATAATGCCATCGCCTGGCACCGGCGAGCAACAACGAGCCAAGTGAATCATCACGTCGTCGAGTCCCTCGACGTACACACCGGCACTTCGGCGTCCCGCACGCTGTTGGCTTGGTGCGCGAGAAACAGTGGTGGGGAGCGGTGCCACTTCACCGGCCGTCATTTCCCGCGTGAGGCGCTGGACGACCGCGGCGGCCGAAATCTGGTGGCCGCCAATGGAAATCAGCAGTGAATCAACCGTGTCGAGGCCCAGCGCCGCTACGACAGCTTCTAATGAAGCACCCGACAGTGACGAGGCGATCGGAAGTCCCTCTCGACGAAGGGCTTTGGTCAGTTCCTCTCGGCCGGTCTCGATGGCGTCTTCGCGCCGTTCACGCTGGAACCATTGACGAATGCGACCCTTGGCTCGCGACGACTGCACGAAATTCAGCCAGTCTCGCGAGGGTGCAGCGTCGTCTGATTTCGAGGTGACAATTTCGACGACGTCCGCCGAGTGCAGGCGCGTGTCCAGTGGGGCCAGTCGTCCGTTCACCTTGGCCCCGACGCAACGGTGACCTATTTCGGTGTGGACGGCGTAGGCGAAGTCGACGGCCGTCGCACCCTCGACGAGTGGGATAACGCGGCCCTTGGGTGTAAAGACGTAGACCTCGTCTTGCCCCAAGTCCAGTTTGAGGGCCTCGAGGAAAGCAATCGGGTCCGGATCTTCTTCTTGCGCGTCGACCATTCGCTGCATCCAGGCAATCTCTTGCGGCGAGGAGCCTTCTTTGTAGCTCCAGTGGGCCGCCACACCAAACTCGGCTCGACGGTGCATCTCTTGTGTGCGAACCTGCACTTCAATCGACTTTCCGCGTGGCCCAATCACTGTCGTGTGCAGCGATTGGTACAGGTTGAACTTCGGCGAATTGATGTAGTCCTTAAAGCGTCCCGACACCGGCGACCACAGTGCGTGTACCGCCCCGAGGGCCGACCAACATTCGCGCTCATCATCAACAATGATGCGCAGTCCGACGAGGTCGAAAATCTCGTCAAACTCCTTACCGCCGACCACCATCTTTTCGTAGATTGACCAGAAGTGCTTCGGGCGACCGGTAATCGTTCCGATCACGCCCATATCGTCGAGTTTGGCCGCCAGTGCAGCGTGCACCTCTTCGAGGTAGCTCTCACGCTCCGGCTGGCGTGAGGCCACCATTTGCTCAATCTCCGCGTAGCGCTTGGGGTGCAACGTGGCAAAGGAGAGGTCTTCCAGTTGCCATTTGAGCTTTTGCACCCCCATGCGGTGTGCGAGCGGAGCGTAGATATCGAGCGATTCCTGAGCAATCGCCCGTTGGCGGTCCATCGGCATGGCCGAAATGGTGCGCATGTTGTGCGTTCGGTCGGCCAGTTTGATCATCAAGACGCGCCAGTCGTGGGCCATAGCGATCAACATCTTGCGAATGGTGGCAGCCTGCTGCGCCTCTTTCGAGTCGAACTCCAGCCGGTCGAGTTTGGTCACCCCTTCGACGATTGCAGCGACTCCTTCACCAAATTCATTGGCTAGCCACTCTGTCGTCACACCCGTGTCTTCCACGGCGTCGTGGAGTAACGCGGCCGCGATTGTGTACTCATCAAGACCGAGATCGGCCGTGATGTCGGCCACCGCAATTGGGTGGGTGACGTAGGGCTCACCGGAACGGCGCAACTGACCATCGTGGGCGTTTATCGCGACCGTACCGGCTAATCGAATGAGGGTGTCTGACCCATCGACGTGGTGCGTCAGGTACCGCGCCACTAATCGATCAATCGACCCATCCAGGGCCGGATCGTGACCCAGAGGTGTCAGACTGACCATTACGCCAGCCTACGCACTATCGACGCTTTTGCTTGCGAGGGCGTGGGGCAATCACCGAGCCGTCGGGTCGCACGGCACCAGTGGCGGACACCACTCCGGCAATGCGCTGACTGCTTTCTGATGCCATCACTGCCGCGCTCGCGGCGTTGAAGACGCGGTGCTCCCCGCGCGCCGAAACGCGCTGCGCCAGCTCCTGGAAGCGTGGTTCGCGCTCCTTCAAGATTGCGAGCAACGGGCTCGCAATGAACAAGGACGAGTAGGCACCCGAGACCAGACCGACGAAGAGAGCCACACCGTAGTTCTGCAACGTGGTGGCACCCAGCAAGTCAGCACCGACCAACAGCACCGACAGCACCGGCAAAATAGCCACGAGCGATGTATTGATCGACCTCGCCAACGTCTGGTTCATCGAGAGATTCACCATGTCGCCGTAGGTCATCGACCCCGACTTGAGAACGCCACTGGTGTTATCACGAACACGGTCGAATACGACCACGGTGTCGTAGAGGGAGTAACCAAGGATTGTCAAGATGGCGATGACCGTGTCAGGCGTGATCTGAAAGCCGAACAGCGAGTACACACCTACGGTGACGAGCAAGTCGTGGACCATAGCGATGAAGGCCGCGAGCGCCATTTTTGGCTCAAATCGGAAGGCGATGTACGCCACCACCGCGACGAAGAACGCGAGCAAGGCTTCGATGGCCTTATTGGTCACCTGAGATCCCCACGTCGGTCCAACACTGGCGGTCGAGACTTGGTTGAAACTCACCCCCGCTTCCTTCGCCATAGCCAGTGCCACTTTGCTGGCCTCGGCGGCCTGCTGGTCAATGGGCAGGTCATTGATGTTGGCCGATACCTGGTAGGTCGACTGACCAAGTTTTTGCACGACCGGCTGATTCAGACCAGCATTCTCCACGACAGTCGTCATAGCGGCCACGGACGAGTGCGGAGCAAGAACTTCCCACGAACTACCGCCCTTGAAGTCAATGCCGAGGTTGAAGCCGCGGAATCCAAGCGAGACGAGACCAATCACGATGATGGCGAGTGACACGGAGAACCACATCTTGCGGCGACCAACGAAGTTGATCGTGGTCAATCCTTGGTAGAGACGACCGAATGCCCCCGGTGTCTTGACGGTGGTGACGTTAGTCATGGCTACCTCCGGTGTTCATGCCAGCTGCCATCGACAGCGCTGATCCACTCTGCGAACTACGACGTCCGAGTAAGACGACCAGTGGACGGGTGAAGTACCACGTAAAGAAGATGTCCATCAGGGTCGAGAGGCCCAGGAAGAACGCGAAACCGCGAACGTCACCGACGGCAATCAAGTACAGCAACACTGCGGCGAGCAAACTGACAGTGTCAGCGGCCAGCACCGTTCGCCAGGCGGAATGGAAACCTCGGTCCACCGAGGTTCTGATTGACCGCCCCGCTCGGGCTTCGTCCTTTAATCGTTCGAAATACACGATGTAGGAGTCGACGGTGATACCAATCGACACGATCAGACCGGTAACGCCAGCGAGGGAGAAACTCGGGGCGATTGCCGTGTGACCCAGCGCTGAAATAACGGCCCACAAGAATGCTGCCGTCGCACCCAGACCAAGGAGGATGACGAGGCCGAGGAGACGGTAGTACACGATGGTGTAGAGCAAAACGAGCAACAAACCAACCAAACCAGCACCGAGGCCCGCAACGAGCGCACTGTGACCCAAGGTCGGCGACACCGTCTGGGTGGTCAATGGAATAAGGCGCACAGGAAGGGCACCGAACTCCATAGCGATGGCGAGGCTCTTGGCGGTGGCCTGCGTGAACGAGCCAGAAATCTGACCCTGGCCGCCGTAGCTCGTCCAGGTGGTCGACGCGGGAAGAATGAGTGGCGCGGACTGGACCACACCGTCGAGTTCAATGGCGAGTTGCTGGTGGAAGTAGGTCTTGGTGACCTGGTCCCATTTGGGGCTGCCCGCACCGGTCAAGGTGTAGTTGACGACCCAGGCACCCGCCTGGTCCAACGACGCGTACGCCTTTCCAATGGAGGTTCCCGAAAGAACTGAGGGGCCCAGGAGGTACCGCGCTGATGTTCCGAGTCCCGGCAGCAACACGCTCTTCGCGGGGTCATCCTTCGACGGCAACGTCGAGGCAATGGCGCTGAACGTTGGGTCGGGCAGAATGCCTTGATTCATCGTGAAGCCCGAAGGATTGTTCGAATTCGGCAACACGGCGAGGTTGGCCTCTGTTTCGAGGTACTTCGCACCACAGGTTGGCAGTGTTGCGACCGTCTTGAGTTTCTTGGCGGTCGCCGCGGTGCAAAGAACGGGACGGAAGAGCAACTGCGCGGTCTGACCAACGGCGGCCAACACGGCGCGAGCATCCTTGACGCCAGGGGCCGAGACCACAACGTTCTTGCCCTGCAGCTGCACGGTGGCGCCCGAAACACCCAGTCCATTGACGCGGGCGCTCAGAATGTTCACCACTTCTTGCATGTTGGCGAGGGTGGCTTTCGTCGCCGGCTTATACGTCGCCGACAAGCCACCTGCGAGGTCCAGTCCCAACTTGGGACTCCAGTTCAGTCCGATGGTGGCCCCCAGGGAACCAAAGGCAATCACGAGTGAAAGAATCAGGCTCGTGATCAACGAGCGCTTTGAGCCAACTGAGCCGGCCATTACTGCTGCTCGCCTTCGCTCACGGCCGTCACGGCGGGATCGATCCGGCGAGCAATAGCCTTCGGTACGAAGTCCAATTCGGCACCGGAAGCGGTACGCAACGTCACTCGGTCGTCACTCTTGGCAACAACAGTCCCGATGAGACCACCAATAGTGTGCACCTCGTTGCCGACTTCAATCTGCGTTGCGCCCTGGCGTTGTGCCTTCTGGCGCTTGGAACGAGGGCGAATGTAGAACCAGTACATCGCGCCAAACACGATGAAGTAGAGCAAGATAAACACGGGGGGAACACCGTGTTTGGCAGTCGAGGCTGCGAGTAGAAACGACATGGGTTGATTCCTCCGTCAATGAACTCTAGAAACCCTAGCCGGTTTGGTGGCTCAAATTCTGCCTTTAAACGGCTATTGACCCGAGGAAGTGGGTTGCTCCAGCCCCAAGTGAGCGAATGTTTTTGCCGTTGCCACCCGACCTCGTGGCGTGCGCACTATGAACCCTTCTCGCAAGAGGAAGGGTTCATACGCATCCTCAATGGTGGCTGGCTCCTCCCCCACGGCGTGCGACAACGTGGTGAGGCCAACTGGCATGGCAGCAAATTGGCCAGCGAGCAGCATCAAGATGCGACGGTCGACCTTATCGAGCCCGCAACCATCGACCCCGAAAAGGTCGAGGGCCTCCGCGGCGAGTGTCGCATCGACGGATGAATGACCCCGTACGGAGGCAACGTCGCGGACTCGCCGTAACAGTCGGTTCGCAATTCGCGGCGTCCCCCTGGAGCGAGTCGCGATAATGGCCGCGGCATCGGTCGTCATCGGCAGTGAGAGCAGCGACGCAGACCGCGCCACAATCGTCGTCAACTCATCAAAATCGTACAGATCGAGTTGACCGATGAAGCCGAACCGATCGCGCAACGGCGCCGCTACCAGCCCCGTACGCGTTGTCGCACCGATCAAGGTGAAGGCGGGCAAATCAAGGCGAATTGAGCGTGCGGAGGGACCTCGACCAATCATGACGTCGAGACGACGGTCCTCCATGGCCGGATAGAGCACTTCCTCGACCGTTCTCGGCAGTCGATGGATTTCGTCGATAAACAACACGTCAGACGGCTGGAGATCGGTCATCAGGGCGACTAAATCCCCCGGTCGGGCGAGAACTGGCCCAGACGTTGTGCGTAAATTTGCGCCCATTTCCGTGGCCACGATTGCGGCGAGGGAGGTCTTTCCGAGCCCTGGCGGTCCGGCGAAGAGCAGGTGATCAGCGTGTTGGCCTCTCGAACGCGCCGCCCCGAGGACGATACGCAAGTGACCGACCAGGTCTCGTTGGCCGACGAATTCATCGAGCGAGGGTGGTCGCAGCGTTAGTTCGAACGTGTGGTCAGTCGGCGTGGCGAGCGGGAGCACCACACGGTCGTCCAAGCGCTCGAGGTCGATGTCGGTCCTGTTCATGAACGCCTCAAGAGAGTCAGTGCAAGGCGCAGTGCCTCAGCATCATCATCTGGCAACACCACGTCACGCAGTGCCTCGCGGACCTCACTACTGCTGTAGCCCCACGAACGAAGCGCGTCTTCGATATCACTCGACTCAGTCGGCTCAATCGCCCGTGGTGAAGGCGCGAGCGCAACGAGCTTCCCCTTCAATTCGAGCACGATACGACTCGCAGTCTTGGGTCCGACACCGGGAATTTTGGCCACCGCCTTGACGTCGCCCGCGTCGATAGCGGCCGCCAAGGCGTCGGCACCGATCGTTCGCACGGCCGCGAGGGCGGTTGCGGGGCCGACTCCGGGAGTGGCGAGCAATGTTTCAAAGAATCGACGATCCTCCATCGTGACGAACCCGTACAGCAAGAGAGCGTCAGGTCGGACGATGGTGTGAATAAACAGCTCTAGTTGTGTCCCGGTACCGAAGAACGCATCCGATGCGACGGTCACTTCGTAGCCGACGCCTTGCACGTCGAGAATGAGAGCCCCGCCATCGAACTGACGGTCGACGACCACCGATCCACGCAGGTAACCAATCACGAGGCCACCGCTGGATACCGTCGTTCAACCCGTTCGACCATGAAATACGTCATCGCGAGCGCCAGTGCGTCGGCGGCGTCGGGCGGTTGAGGAATGGCCTTCAGTCCACAGAGCTTGGCCACCATGGTCTGGACTTGCAACTTATCGGCGGCGCCGTACCCCGTAATTGCCATTTTGACCTGCTGGGGGGTGAATTGACGCACTGGCAGGCCGGCAGCGGCGGCGATACCGACCGCAACGCCACTGGCCTGTGCAACGGGAATTGCGGTCTTGGCGTTTCGTTGAAAGAAGACCTTCTCAACGACCACCGCGTCTGGCTTCATCTCATCTAACAATGAGGTGAATTCGGCGACGAGGTTACCCAATCGTTTTTCAACGTCCATCGACGGGTCGGAGGCAATCACGCCCGCTCGTACTGCTCGGAAACTTTCGACCCCGTCAAAGCTGCCCTCGACCAGACCGAAGCCACAACGTGTGAGACCTGGGTCAATTCCTAATACGAACATATGTTCGATAGTACACTCACCGCTAGACGAAAACCAGTGACTACCCCTCGAAATTCGCTAAAAGTTCGTCGGAAATGTCGAAGTTCGCAAAGACGTTTTGCACGTCGTCATGGTCATCGATAGCGTCCATGAGTCGCAACACCTTGGTTACGTCTCCCTCTGCCTCCACCGGAATGAGGTTTTGTGGCACCAAGGTGAGATCCGCACTCGCAACAGTGAGTCCGAAACCCTCGAGAGCGTCACGCACCATGCCGACTTCGGTGGGGTCAGTGATGACGACGAAATTGTCGCCCTGTGGTGAGAAATTCTCGCCGCCGGCTTCAAGTACCCATTCGAGTAGTTGATCTTCGTCGATTGGTCCCTTCACCTCGACAATGCCCTTGCGGTCGAATTGCCACGAAACGGCACCCGGCTCAGCAATGGCGCCGCCATTCTTCGAGAGCAGATGCTTGATTTCGGCGCTGGTGCGGTTGCGGTTGTCAGTCAGCGTTTCAATAATGATGGCGATGCCACCGGGTGCGTAGCCTTCGTAGGATATGGCTTCGTAACGAACACCTTCGAGTTCACCCGTGCCACGCTTAATCGCACGTTCAATGGTGTCGAGCGGCACCGACGCTTCGCGGGCCTTTTGGAACATAGTCCGGAGGCTGGCGTTCGTCTCCGCGTCTCCCCCGCCTTCACGAGCGGCAACTTCAACCTGGCGAATCAGCTTGGCGAATACCTTGGCGCGGGCTGCATCCTTGGCACCTTTGCGGTGCTTAGTTGTTGCCCATTTCGAGTGACCTGACATTGTTCCTCCTACCCCGCGGGGCGCACTAATCGTACTCGTTACAGCGAATTGACGAATAACTCGTGGACCCGAACATCGGCGGTCAGCTCGGGGTGAAACGAGCACCCCCAGGCCTGCACTTGGCGAATCAGTACGGGATGGCTGCCGTCGCCGTGGTCGTAGGAGGCCAGCGTTTCGACCGCGCCGACCTCGGTGATACGAGGGGCGCGAATAAACACGCCAGGGACTGGTCCGATGCCGTCAACATCCACTGGCGCCTCGAAGGACGCTGTTTGCCGCCCGTAACCATTGCGCTTCACCGTGACGTCAAGGACACCAAACGACCATTGGTCGGTGCGTCCGTCGAGAATCGACGCACTCAGCACAATGAGGCCGGCGCACGTACCAAAGACGGGAAGTCCATCAGCGAAGGCCGATTTCAATTCATCGCGAAGTCCCGACGACACCAAGAGATGCGAGATCGTCGTCGACTCACCTCCGGGTATGACCAATCCCTCAATACCGTTCAAGTCAGTAGGGCGTCGAACTTCGTGCACCTCCACCCCGAGCTTTCGCAGAGTGGTGGCGTGCTCTCGTACGTCGCCCTGGAGAGCGAGTACGCCAACGTGTTTCATTACCAGCCGCGCTCGGCCAAACGAATGTCCAACGTTGAGGTCTCAAAACCCTTCATAGCGGCACCCAGGCCAGTCGACACCCGGGCGACAACTGCAGGGTCCTGGTAGTGCGTCACGGCCTCGACAATTGCGGTAGCCATGCGGATGGGGTCGTCGCTCTTGAAAATCCCTGAACCAACGAAGACGGATTCAGCGCCAAGTTGCATCACCAACACCGCGTCCGCTGGCGTTGAAATGCCACCAGCGCAGAACAGTGGTACCGGAAGTTTTCCCGTGGCAGCAACCTCTTGCACGAGGGGCAGTGGCGCCTGGAGGTCCTTGGCCAAGGCGAAGAGCTCGGCACTGTCGGCGGTCGCCAGGCGGCGAATTTGCGCGTTGATGGTGCGAAGGTGACGGACCGCTTCGACCACGTTACCGGTGCCCGCTTCGCCCTTTGAGCGGATGAGGCAGGCACCCTCGCCAATGCGACGCAGTGCTTCGCCGAGGTTCGTGGCGCCACACACGAAGGGAACGGTGAAATCCCACTTGTTGATGTGGTTGGCCTCGTCGGCGGGGGTCAGTACTTCCGACTCGTCGATGTAGTCAACATCGAGGTGCTGCAAGATTTGCGCCTCGGCGAAGTGGCCGATGCGGGCCTTCGCCATAACCGGGATTGTCACGGTCGCTTGAATTTCTTGAATCATCTGGGGATCACTCATTCGAGCAACGCCACCGTCGCGACGAATGTCTGACGGCACGCGCTCGAGGGCCATAACGGCCACGGCACCCGAGTCTTCGGCAATGCGAGCCTGCTCGGGGTTGACGACGTCCATGATGACGCCGCCGCGCAACATGTCGGCAAGTCCTCGCTTAACAAGGGCGGATCCAGTGATGGGCAATGAAGAAGTCATGCCGACCAGACTAGCGGCGAGAACTTCTTACCATTCCTCTAAGGCCATCGCCCGCAACTCAACATCATCGAGGTCGGTAGTGTCGTTGACTTGGCGGTCGCTACGCATGTCGAAGAAGACAAAGCGCCACTGGTCGTAGGTTGGCGTCGCGAAGAAGCTGTCCACCGAAATCACTTGACGGGCACACTTGCGCAATGCACTCGCGAGACCGAGTGGGTAGCGAATAGCCGCCGCGGCGACTTCATCGGCGCGGTACGCGAGTCCACTGCCTGCTAAAAACTGCCGCTTCTCTGCCGAGAGTGACAGCACCGCCGAGGCGGCCTCTCGAGGCAGTACGCCCAAACGGTGACGAGCCATGAGGTGGGCAACGACGCCCTCGAGTTCAATGAGCTCGAAATCGCGCATCAGGGCGCTCGTGACGTAGAGCGCGTAGGAATCGCCGCTGGGTACTAACGCCGCGTTGTACGTAGCATCCGCCACGATAAAAGCACTGACCGCATTGACACCAAACGTGGCCGCGAGTCGATCGAGCACGGTGACGAGTCGTCGGCGCTCGACCGGCGTCCCACCGGGGGTGAACGTCGCCAGCATCAAATCGCCGAGCCGCTCACCCTTCGCCTCCGCCGACGAAATTTGACGGTACGCGTCGTAGATGAAAAGTCCCCCGACGACCAGCGCCAGTATCGCAAACAGTGGCTGCCAAGCGGTAGCGACGAACAGGGCGACAACGACCGCCCCAACGATGACGCCACGCAGACGCAGTCCCCGAATCGTCGCCGTCACGACCGCCTTACGGTGACCTTCGCGCTCTTCTTTCGACGGCGAGTACGGGCTCTGCCACGTCGGATCGAGCGTGGGCGCAACGTAGGAGGGCCGGCGATCTCTCGAGGAACCAGTGCGGCGAGTGCGTGTGCGTTGAGAGGCCATACCTCAAGGCTACCGGCTTGCGAAGTGCTCGATGGCCTCTGCGTAGATGGATTCGTACCGATCGACGAGTGCCGACATGGACCACTGGGCCGCGTACGCCGTCGCCGAATCGATGGCCTGAGGGGAAGTGCGCAGCGCCTCTTCTATGGCGCGCACCATCGCCGACGAATCGCCCGGCGGCGAAAGGAGGCACTGCGCCCCTGATGCTTGTCGGTATCCATCAATGTCACTCGCCACCACTGGCACCTCACAGGCCATCGCCTCCAGCACGACGATACCGAAGGATTCGCCGCGAAGCGCGGGGCAGACAATGACACTCGCCGACCGCAGGAGTTCGTTCTTTTCGGGGTTGGCCAGGGCACCGACGAACGTCACCGCGGGGCTGGCGTACGCGAGTTTTTCGAGCGCAGCCCGCTCTGGACCGTCACCGACAATGCACAGTCGCCAAGCCCCCTCCTCAGATTCCCGGTTATGCGCCAACACCGCCTCGATCAACGTGGCAACTCCCTTTCGTTCTTCGAGACGACCAACGGTGACAATGACCGACTCCGTCGGCACTTTTCTCGGGGAGCGACGAAGGGTGGCGACATCGATGCCATTAAAGAGAACACTGCACGCCACACCGAACGCTTCTTGCGCAGTTCGTTGCGCGGATTCCGACACGGCCACCGCCGCATCGACGCCACGTCGCAGGCGTGCGAACAGTGGCCGAACATACCGGAGGCCAGAAAACCCACCACTTCGGTGGAAGGTGGCGACGATGGGCCACCGATGCGCGCCAAGCAATGACCAGCCCAGCAGTGGCGCCACGGGCTCGTGCAGGTGCACCACGTCAGGCGCGAACTCCTCGACAAGGCGGCGAGTTTCTCGCAACACTGAGAGCTGCAAGGTAATGGGCGCCCGTGAACCATTGGCCCGCACCGAAACGAGTGAACCCAGGCATCGCACGGTGGCCGGGGTGTCGTAGTGCGTCGTGTCGTCGCCGTCAGGGGCGATAACGAGGACGTCGTGACCACGCTCACTCAGGGAGCGACTCATCGAGAGGGTTTGCTCTTGCACTCCCCCGTGGACACTCAAGGCGTACGGGGAGACCAGCACTATTCGCACGGCAACTCCGCGAATCGATCTTCCAACACGTGCCACTGTTCGGGTGCGCGTTGAATTAAACCCTCCAGCGCGTGCGCCACGTCCTGCGTAACTCGGGCGATGTCCTCTCGAAGCCTCCCCTGGCGCTCAACGTCGAGTGGCGGCGTGAACACTGCGTAATGACCATCACCAGGGCCGCTGTAACAGCACGCAGCGAGCAACACCGCGTCAGTGCGCAACGCGAACAACGCCGGACCCGCGGGCAACGTCACGCGGTGACCGAAGAAATCCACCTCGACACCGCTCTTTTGAAGGTCGCGGTCGCACAGGAGTCCGATGACCCCACCAGCGTTCAAGACCGCACTGACCGAAGCGACCGTGTCGTCGTCAAGTCCAATGACGTTCATTCCCACGAGTTCGCGCTTCGCACGGAACCACTCGAAGAGTGCGGGCGGGTTGAGTTTCTCCGCCACGACCGTGAGGGGCACCCCGTTTGATCCAATAATGGATCCGCCCCAGTCCCACGATCCAGTGTGCGGTATCGCCAAAATCACCCCGCGACCCTGGGCGTAGGCGTCGTGGAGGTACTCAACTCCTTCGCCCAGGACGAAACGTCGTTGACGCTCCTTGAGGGGAAGTGCACTCAGCTTCGCCGTCTCGGCCCAGTACTGCCCGTAGCTCGCGAATGCACGCCGAACCTGTCGCTCCAGCATGACGGGCGACAGTTGTGCCTCAGCACCCGCAGCTATCACGGCAATGTTCTTCGCCAGGGCTGCACCCTTGGTCGACTGAGGACCAAAACGTGCGGCCAGCCACTGCGCAACGGACTCAGTGAGACGCAGCGGCAAAAACTCCAGAGCGTTCGCTAAGCCCTTGAGCGTGACGACGCGCAGCCACGAACGCACGGGCTAGGGGCGACCGTTTCGAGGGGCGACTTCAGCCGCCTGCCACACGCGATAGAACCGCCCGCCCGCGGTCATGGTGGTGAGCGCCAACAAGACGCAGAGCACCGTAATAAAAATGTGGTGGTTGGACAACGCGATAGCCAGCAGAATCAGGCGTTCTGCCCGCTCCATCAAGCCACCTTTCGCCGCGATGCCGAGGCTTTCAGCCTTCGAGCGCTGGTACGAAATCAACAAGAAGGTGGTCACGAGGCCAAATGGCAGCAGTGCCCAGTTCCCAGGGCGGTGATGGAGCAACCAATACGTCACACCCGCCAGCATCGATGCATCGGAAAGACGGTCGACGACCGAATCAAAGAAACTGCCTCGCTGGCTCTCTCGTGACGAAGCCTTCGCCACGGCCCCGTCCATGAGGTCATGAAGACCAGCGATGGCGATGAGGGCAATGGCCCACCAGAAGTAGTCCTCGGCGATAGCCCACCCGGCCGCGATCGAGAACAGGAGTCCGGAGAACGTCAGTGCGTCGGCCGAGAAGCCAACTCGATCAAGGTTCTTCCCTATTGGGGCGGTGACACCGTCCACCGAGGTGCGAAATTTGCCGTCGAACATCGTGCCCCTCTTTCGAGGTTCAGTCTACCGACGGGTCAGCCGCCAGGGTCGAGAGCGCGGCCACTACTTTGGTCCACGTTGATTCGAGGGACTCGGGCAGAACGCGGGTTTCACCAATCGTGGTCATAAAATTCGTGTCACCGTTCCATCGAGGCAGGGCGTGAATGTGCACGTGCTTCGGAATTCCCGCACCCGCGGCTTGACCAAGGTTCATGCCCACGTTCATGCCATCGGCCCCGTAGGCCAGGGTGAGCGCGGAAATCATGCGCCGCTGCGCGAGGGCCAGCGAGAGGTACTCCCCCTGCGACAACTCAGTGAGTGTCGCCACGTGGCGCCTCGGCAACGCGAGGAGGTGGCCCGAGCCGTAGGGAAAGGCATTCAAAATAATGAAGCTGTCGTCGTCCATCCACACGACACCGGAATCAATCGACACGCCGAGGTCGACGAGCCGACAGAAGACGCACGCGACGTCGTGACGAGCGTTCTCGGCAGCTTCGGGACTCGTAACGTAGGCCTCGCGCCACGAGGCCGCGAAACGGTCAAGCGCCACGGGTCAGTTCCGGCGATCCGTGCGACGAAATCTCTTCGCTCAGGCGGCGTCGGAATTCCTCCAGGGTCACCCCGCGCTCGGGGTCATTGGCACCACGGGCATTGATACCGAGGGTGCCACTCGCGACATCGTCGTCGCCAACCACCAAAATGTAGGGGACCTTCTCGAGCTTGGCGCGCCGAATTCGGGCGCCTAGTGGCTCGTTCGCTGCCTCCACTGAGACACGGACGCCGTCTTGCTTCAGCGCCGCCGCAATGTCGTAGGCGTAGGCGTCGTGATCATCTCGGACGCCCAGCACCCGAACCTGCTCGGGGCTCATCCACGTCGGGATGTTGCCGGCGTAGTGCTCAATGAGCAGAGCCATGAATCGCTCAACGGAGCCGAAGAGGGCTCGGTGAATCATGATGGGACGGTGACGAGCGTTGTCGTTGGCGATGTAGCTGGTGTCGAAGCGCTGCGGAAGCTGAAAGTCCAGCTGAATCGTTGACAACTGGTGGGTCCGGCCAATGGCGTCTTTGGCCTGCACCGAAATCTTCGGACCGTAGAAAGCCCCACCACCGTGATCCATGACCAGTTCCAAACCAGCGTTCGTCGCCACCTCGGCCAAGGTTGCTTCCGCCTCATTCCACTCTTCGTCGGTGCCCACGGCCTTGCCGGCGGGGCGGGTGGACAGCTCAAGGTAGAACTCGTTGAGACCGAAGTCACGCAACAGGTCCAGTACAAACGTCAACAGGCTGACGAGTTCGTCGCGCATCTGCTCTCGGGTGCAGAAAATGTGGGCGTCGTCCTGGGTGAGGCCTCGCACACGCGTCAGTCCATGCACTGCGCCTGACTTTTCGTATCGATAGACCGTGCCAAATTCGAACATACGAAGTGGCAGTTCTCGATAACTGCGTTGGCGAGCCTTGAAGATCAAGACGTGGAACGGGCAGTTCATTGGCTTGAGGTAGTACTGCTGCCCGTCATCGAGATCCATTGGGGGGTACATGCCGTCAGCGAACCACTGCAAGTGACCCGAGGTCTCGAACAGTTCGGCCTTGGTGATGTGGGGCGAATTAACGAACTCGTACCCCGCGGCCACGTGACGCGACCGAGAGTACTCTTCCATTACTCGCCGCATCGTGCCGCCCTTTGGGTGGAACACGGCGAGACCTGGTCCGAGTTCTGACGGGAATGAAAAGAGATCGAGCTCTTGACCGAGTCGGCGGTGATCGCGCTTTTCCGCCTCCTCCAATTGCGTCAAGTGAGCGGCCAGTGCGTCCTTCGACTCCCACGCCGTTCCGTAAATTCGTTGCAACTGGGGGCGCTTTTCGTCGCCTCGCCAGTACGCGCCGGCGACTCGCATCAATTTGAAGTGCCCCAGTCGAGCGGTTGATGGGACGTGAGGGCCACGACACAAGTCTTTGAATGCGGGGCTGTTTGAGTACGTGGAGACGACCGAGCCACTGACTTCGCTGGCGTCTTCGGGGGTGGCTCCGTCACGTACACCCGTGATGATTTCGACCTTGAATGGTTGATCGGCGAAGAGGGCGAGGCCGTCGTCGTAGGAGAACTCCTCGCGAACAAAGGGCTGATTCTCCCCCATGATGACTCGCATCTCCGCCTCAATGCGCCCGAGGTCGTCGTCACTGAAACGAGCGCCATTGGGCAAGGAAAAGTCGTAGTAGAAACCGTCACGAATGGCCGGTCCGATCGCGTAGTGGGCCCCCGGCCACAGCCGAGTAACGGCCTGCGCCAAGACGTGCGCGGTCGAATGGCGAAGGACTTCACGACCGAGGTCCGAGGCGGGGGTGACAATTGCCACTGTCGCACCCGCCGGAAGGGGCTTCGTGAGGTCGGTGAGGTCACCGTTCACCGTGGCGGCGAGGGCGTCCTTCGCGAGGCGAGCACCGATCTGCGACGCCAAGTCGAGGGCGCTAGCGCCCTCACTGAGCGTGCGGGCGCTGCCGTCTGGGAGGAGAACTTCGATATCCGACATGGGGGCCTTTCGTCGCCTACAGCGTAATACCCAGCAGGGTCGCTGCTGGGGCAACGTTGAAGCCATTGTGTGCGGCGGCATCAATAGCGGCCAACGCTGCGGGGGTGTTGAGGTCGTCATCGAGTGCGGCACGGACGTCGTCAATGACATTGCCCTGCCGTCCGCTCAACGCGGTCGAACGCCACGTCGAGAGTCGTGACTGCGCCTTCGCGAGAAGTTCGCCGCGCCATTCCCAGTCGTACCGGTAGTGCTGATCGAGCAGAGCAAGTCGAACCGCCGCCGGCTCTGACTGTTCGGCGAGGTCAGAAACGAACACCAAGTTTCCGAGGGACTTGGACATCTTCGTTCCATCGAGCCCAACGAGCCCGATGTGCATCCAGTGCGAAACGAAAGGTCGCCCCGTGACCGTTTCGCTCTGGGCCGCTTCACAATCGTGGTGGGGGTAGGCCAAATCACGTCCGCCCCCGTGAATGTCCAGGGAAGGGCCGAGGTCGCGCATCGCCAGCGCCGAGCACTCAATGTGCCAGCCCGGCCGGCCGGCGCCCCACCGTGACTCCCACGCAGGTTCATCATCAAGCGAGGGTTGCCACAGAACGAAGTCCAACGGGTCCCGCTTGCGCGGATCGTCGGGATTGCCTCCATGCTCGGCCGCGAGACGAAGCATGGAGGCACGGTCGGCGTGGGACACTTGGCCGAGTCGCGGGAACGTGGCCGCTTCGAAGTAGACCCAGCCGTCAACTTCGTACGCCGATCCCGCGGCGAAGAGTTGTCCAATCATGGTCAAGATCTCGGGAATCGCCCCCGTCGCCCGAGGCTCGGCGTACATCGGCAACAGATTTATGAGTTGCATATCCCGATCAAACTTGGCCATCTCGCGCGCGGCGAGGTCCAAGTAGTTGACGCCGAGGCTCCGCGCCTTCTTCAAAATGTCGTCATCGACGTCAGTCACGTTTCGAACACATCGGGTCTCAAAACCGGCATCGCGAAGGCGCCGTTGCACGACGTCGAATGACAAATAGACGAAAGCGTGACCCAAGTGAGCCGCGTCGTAGGGGGTAATGCCACAGGAGTACATCGTGACAATTGGCCCAGTCTGTAACGGGAGGACCTCAGCGCGAGCGGAATCAAAGAGGCGCATTAGTGAGCGATTCCGGCCAACTTCACGTAGCTGTGCGCCTTGTGACGGATATTGATCGAAATACAGACCGACGTGAATGCTTCGACAGCGCTGGCCAGAGACATCGAGCCGGCAACAATCGCGTGCAGACCCGGCATGGTCGAAACGATGGTGGCCACGGTGTCGCGAGCGTCGGCGTCATCACCGAAAATCACGACGTCGGCGTCGAGACCCGAATCGAGTTTGACCATTTGTGCCGCCGGAAGATGGTGAAAGGCACCAACGACTTTGGCCCCGGGGGCGGCGAAGGCGATCTGCGCGGCCATGGAGCCACGTGGTGCGTAGAGGGCAACGAGTTCACGACCTTCACGCGCCAACGCGTTCACCATTGAGATAACAATCTTGCCGTCGAGTTGCGCCTTCAGGGCAGCGACGGTGGCGACGGCCGAGTCCCACGGCGTCGCGATAACGACAATGTCAGCCTCTGCGGCGGCGGCGTTGTCGCCCCCGCGGACGACGCCGTCACCACGTACCTCGAGGGTGGCGGCCACCTCAGTGGCACGGTCGGCGTCACGCGACCCGAGGATGACGTTGTAGCCCGCGCAGGCGAGTCGAAGGGCAACGCCCTGTCCAGCGGGGCCGGTGCCCCCAATGATTCCGAGTGTTGTCACAACGTCCCTTTCAGTGCAGTTTCTTCTTAGTACGCTAACAAGATGAGACTTCTCGAAAATCACCGTATCTTGGTCACTGGCGTGCTCACCGATGACTCCATCGCTTTTGGCATCGCCAAGCGGGCGCTCGAAGAAGGGGCCACCGTGGCGCTATCGGGCGCTGGTCGCGGTATCTCGCTGACGCAACGCACCGCACGCAAGTTGGCCGCTTTTGGCGATGTCGGCGAAATTATTGAACTCGACGTAACGAATCCCGACCAGATTGCCGCCGCCGTCACCGCCGTGGACGAACGTTTTGGTCGTCTCGATGGGCTCGTGCACGCCATTGGCTACGCTCCGCCACTCTGCTTGGGCAGTGGCATGTTCGCCGCCCCCTTTAGTGACGTCGCCACGGCAATGCAGATCTCGACCTACTCTCTCGCCGCGCTCGTAGGGGCATTTCGCCCACTCCTGCAAAAGGCCGAGGTCACGGGTGGCGCGTCAGTAGTGGCCCTCGACTTCGATGGTACCCGGGCGTACCCCATGTACGACTGGATGGGTGTCATGAAGGCGGGCCTCGAGTCGCTGGGGCGTTACATCGCTCGCGAAGTGGGCAGTGACCAGATTCGCGTGAACATGGTGGCGGCAGGTCCCGTGCGCACAATTGCCGCCAAGTCCATTCCTGGGTTCTCAGTTTTTGAAGACACCTGGACGGAAAGGGCACCACTCGGCTGGGACGTGAACGACTCATCCGCCGTGGCCGACACCACCGTGGCGCTGCTGTCACCCCTCCTGCGAGGCACCACCGCGTCGATTATTCACGTCGACGGTGGCGCCCACGCAATGGGCTAGCGCTCCTGCGGAGCAAACTGTCGTTCGTAAAGGTCGCGGTACAGTCCCCCCGCGGCCAACAGCTCCTCGTGCGTACCGCGCTGGACGATGTGTCCGGCCTCGACTACCAGAATCTGGTCGGCACTACGGATCGTGGACAGTCGGTGAGCAATCACGAGTGACGTGCGCTCCCTCATCGTCTGCTCGAGTGCTTGTTGCACCAACGCCTCTGATTCATTGTCGAGGTGAGCAGTCGCTTCGTCAAGAATGACCAAACGGGGTGATTTCAGCAGCAAACGTGCCAGCGCCATGCGCTGTTTCTCCCCACCACTGAGGCGGTACCCACGCTCGCCCACCATTGTTTCGAGACCCAGTGGCAACGCATCGACGAAGGCAGCGATCTGCGCCGACTCCAACGCCTGACGAATCTGGTCCTCGGTGGCGTCGGGCTTGGCAAACAAGAGGTTCCGGCGAATTGTGTCGTGGAAGAGGTGCGCGTCCTGCGTCACGACACCAACCGTGGCGTTGAGCGACGCCGTGGTCGCATCGCGCACATCAATTCCGTTGATACGGACAGCGCCCGCGGTGACGTCGTAGAGGCGAGACACGAGCATCGATACCGTGGTCTTGCCAGCACCGCTCGGCCCGACCAGCGCGGTCATCGTGCCGGGCTCCACCTCAAAACTCAGGTCGTGCAGTACTTGCGTGCGGGCGACGGACTCGAGTTTGGCGACTGATTCGAGAGACGCCAACGAGACCTCTTCGGCACCGGGATAATCAAAGGAGACGTGATCAAAGCTCAGGCGCGCCGGACCATCGGGGATCGCCACCGCCTGGTCTGACTCGAGAATCATGGGCGTGAGATCGAGGACTTCGAAGAGCCGTTCAAAACTCACCATGGCCGACATGAAGTCGATATTGATGTTGGACAGTTGGGTGAGTGGGCCGTAGAGGCGCGTCAAGTACGCCGTTAACGCGACCACGGTTCCCACCATCAGGGCACCGTGCAGGACTTGCACGCCACCGAAGCCGTAAGCGAAGGCGGTCGCGAGTGATGCGGTCAGTGAGAGAGCAATGAAGAAAAAGCGCTGGTACATCGACTGGCGAATACCGATATCGCGCACGTGGCCGGCGTGAGCATCAAAGAAGGCTCGCTCGTCCGATGGACGGCCAAAGAGCTTGACCAGCATGGCACCCGCGACATTAAAGCGTTCCGACATCACGGTGTTCATTTCGGCATTGAGTTCGTAGCCCTCCTTGAACAGCGTGCCTAGTTTGCGCCCGACCGTACGAGCGGGCAGTAAGAACACCGGGAGGAGAATGAGGGCAACCAGCGTGATTTGCCACGAGAGGGTGAACATCGTGCCGAGGATGATGAGCACCAAAATGATGTTGCCGACGACATTCGAAAACACGTCAGTGAACGCCTGCTGCGCACCAATGACGTCGTTATTCAGTCGAGATATCAGGGCCCCCGTCTGCGCCCTGGCGAAGAAGGCAATTGGCATGGACTGTATGTGCGAAAAGACGCGCGATCGCATGTCAAAGATCAGGCTCTCACCGACTATCGCGGAAGTTCGACGTTGGAACAAGGAGAGGCCCGCATCGGCGAGTGCAAGAACCGCCGTAAGGGCCGACAGCCCAATGACGAGTCCTTCTCGTTTGCCAGCGATTCCCTTGTCAATGATGGCGCGCAGGACGAGTGGCGACAGTGAGGAGACAATGGCATCAACAATGACGGTCACTAAGAAAATGATGAGCAGGCCGCGGTACGGACGCGCAAACTGCAACATGCGCTTCAGGGTGCCACGCTTCACCCGGTGCTCGAGGATGTCGCGATTCTTGGTCAGGGATTTCATACCTGCGCGACCGCCGCCAGCTACTCCGTGCATGCTCATGGTGACTCTCCGCTGGTGCACTGGCTCAACGCGAGCACAGGTAGTAGCCAGCGTACCGACTCGACGGCGAACTCCCTACGAGCGCACCGCACTGATAACAATCAAGGTCCCCAGACCCCACATCACGCAGGCCGCCACCACGCGCAGGCGCACGAGGCGATGCGGTGATGACGCGAGCCACTCTCGAGCAGTTCCGGCCACCAGTCCCCAGGTTCCGTCCGAGCAAAACGCCATGACGGAAAACACCAGACCAAAGAGGAGAAGTTGCGCGGTGATGTGCCCAGCGGCCGGATCGACGAAGTGAGGAAAGACGGCCGCAAAAAACACCAACGACTTCGGATTCAACACCCCGACAATGAAGCCCTGGCGAACAATCTGGAACCGCGACGGACGCGTGCCCTCCCTGGTTGTCATTGCCGCCACCGCCGACTCACGGTGACGCCACGTCTCGAGGCCGAGATACAGCAAGTAGCAGCCGCCCGCCAGTTGCAGCGCCAACGAAAAAAGGTGCGAATGAGCGAGCAGGGGGCCGAGGCCGAGGGCGATCAGTGTGGCGAGCAGCAGTGTCCCAATGGAGTTGCCCAGTACCGTCAAGACGGCAACCGTACGCCCCCAAGCCACGGCACGAGCGATAGTGAAGGTGACCGACGGACCCGGTACGAGAATGATGAGAAACGAGGCGACGAAAAACTCTCCGAGGTGACCGCTCATGACAATGCCTCCTCCCGTCCGACGATTTTGCCTACCAGTTGCAGGTTCCACCCAATCGCGAAACCAATCGCTCCAGCGTAAAGGGCAGTGGCAATACCAACGCCACCGCCGAGCAACCAGCCGATAATCAGCACCGTCCCCTCGATACCCGCTCGCACGTAGACCACGGAGAAACCAAAATGGCGATGCACACTGGTCATCATGCCGTCACGCGGTCCAGGGCCAAGGCCGGTGGTCAAATACAGCGCCGAGCCGAGGCCGATCGCCTCGAGGGCGCCCCCGACGAGAAGCACGCGAAGCCAGAGGGGATGATGTTGCCCGACCACGTAGACGGTCTCATTCAGCGACCACGCAATGACAATCAGATTGGCGATAGTGCCGATGCCGGGTCGCTCACGCAACGGTACCCAGAGCACGAGAACGAAGGCCGAGATGAGGGCCGTGGCCATGCCAATCGACAGACCAGTATGACGACTTACGCCCTCGGCGAAGACGGTCCATGGCGTCGCACCCCAGCGCGCGCAGACGAGCAGACCTTCGCCAAAGCCAAACAGAGTGAGACCACCAATCAGTGGACCCGTCATCACCGGGCGAAATGACCACGTCGTCGCGGCGCGCCACGACGTCAAGGGGATTGAATGGCTCAGCGACGCCACGAGCTCTCACTTTCAGAGTGACCCGTCCCCCAGCAGCAAAATGGCCGAACCTGACGAACACTGCGTGGGCGCTGGGGGACTCGAACCCTCGACCTCAGCCGTGTGAAGGCTGCGCTCTAACCAACTGAGCTAAGCGCCCCGGGAATCCAAGCCTACTCCGTCGGCACGTGTGCTCGTCTCGTGGCGGTAGCCTTGCATCTATGTCGAGTACCAATTCTTCACCAGAAAACGGCGCATCATCGCGTCGATCGCTTTTCAAGGGGAACCCCGGCGCCGAGCCCTCACGCATGCAGGTCCTCGGGCTCGACCCACTTGAACGAAATCTGGGTTTCTTTGCCGCCTTCATTGGTCTGGTTGCCGCGGGGCTCGCGCTCCCTCCCTACCTAACGGGCAAGGCCACCAAACTGCCGCAGACCCAGAAGCCGAATGCGCAGCACCTGTGCGCGAAGGGGTATCACTTGGTGGCCTCACTCTGCGAAAAGACTGTCTTCCAAACGCACAGCTATTGGACGTTTGAGTTCTACGGACTTCTCGGTATGGCCGCTCTTCTGCTCTTTGCGGCCTTTCGACGTAACAGGGCAATGCTCATCGTTATCTCCATCATCTTCGGTCTGATTGCGGGTGCCGCCGGATTTTTGTTCCTCGCCCTTGGCGCTTGGCTCCTCATTCGCGCTTTTCGTCTGCAACGAAACGGCACCACCCAACGACCAACGCGCGACCGCGCCAAGGGCCGCGCTGCAGTGGCTGGTCGAGAAGCCCCCATTCGCGCTACTCCTGAGCCGTCGAAGCGGTACACCCCGAAGCGCCAGAAGCGGCGCTAGGCAATGGTGCAACTCGGTCTGGACTTCCCCACGCAGTGGGCTCGGGGCTACGCCGCTCGATTCATCCGGAATCTCTACATTGGTCGTTTCGTCGCCCCCACCATCCGTCGCGTGGGCGACCTTCAGGTGTTCGGCACCTCCAACCTCGAGCAGGGTGGGCCATACATATTTGTCGCGAACCACACCTCGCACCTCGACACGCCGATTGTGCTCTCGGCACTGCCACCTCGCGTTCGTCGCAAAACTGTGGTCGCGGCCGCCATGGATAACTTCTTCATGGATGCTCGCAAGGCCTTCTTCACGACGCTGTTGTTCAACGCAATTCCCATCGATCGTCACAAGGTTAACCGCCGCTCGTCGCAGCTCGCAATCGATCTCGTCGAAGACGGATGGCACCTGCTGCTCTACCCCGAAGGTGGTCGTAGTCCCGACGGGAACCTGCAGGAATTCAAGGGCGGGGCGGCCTACCTGGCCGATCGGGCCCACTGCGCCGTCATCCCTACGTACATCCACGACGCCGGATTTCTTCGCGGGGCCAAGTACGCCAAAGCCCCGAAGTTCACCATCGCACCGCAGTACCGTAAGCGACCCGTCTCGGTGACGTTTGGCACACCCCTCGTGGCCGCGGAGGACGAAAACATTCGCCGATTCGGCATCCGCATTGAAGAAGCGGTCGCCGAACTCGGCCGTTCAATCAGCGGTGACGACAACTACGGCGTTCACCCCGCGGACGAGTACTAATTTCCACCCAGTACGCGGCATCGCTGGGCGTACAACTGATCCGCCACGCTGCGGTGAGGTTCCAGCGGGGCCCCGAGTGCCCGCGACAGTAAATCGTCCGCTAGCCAGGGGTTGAGGGCCAACACGGGTCCGTGAGCGTAGGTGGCGATCACGTTGTGGTGGCGAAAGCCGTCGACCACGCCGTCATTGCCGACGCCGTGAACGACGTCGCCCAGTGGTGGCGTCGCCTGCACTGTCGTTCGACCCCCATGGTTCTCAAAGCCAACTAACAACGACCCACCAACGTCCACGCGGAGTTCGCCAACCGCGCGAGTATCGCCCCGTACGGTTACCGCATCCACCACAGCGAGACCCGCGTACGCATCATCTCCCTCAACGCAGAAGCTGGTTCCCAAAATCTGCAGGCCGGCACAGACGGCGAGAACGATGGCGCCATCATCGATGCGACGAACGAAGTCACTGCGCCGCAGGGCTTCGCAGGCGTAGCGTTGCGGACCGTCCTCACCACCACCGAGGAGATAGATGTCCGCGGCGATCAACGGGTCGCTCGCCGACACCGCCACCACCTCAGCATCGATGCCGCGAACCGTCGCACGATGCGCCAGCACCCGAGCATTACCGCCGTCACCGTAGGTGCCGAGGAGTTCGGGGTAGAGAAGAGCGATGGTCACCACGGCGTCGTTAACCTCATCCATTCTTGAAACGCCGTGTAGTTGGCGATGATGGTTACCAGTGGGCCCTCGGGCTTGAGGTGACGGCTCTCGTCGACGACCGTGGCGAACACGCCGTCGACTTCGAGTCGGTAGGCGACGTCGAGTCGACGTTCTCCGAGGCACGTCACTTCTTTGCCCGCGAGGCGTTCAAAGGGCGCGTCATATAACCAGGAAGGATCTTTTCCATCGGCAATCTGCGCGTTGATCGCAACCCATATCTCTCGACTGAGCATGTCAGGATCATCGAGCAGGGCGGCAACGCCGGCCGGATTCTTCGCGAGCAGCAGTCGCACCTGGCGTGTGCCGAAACGACGCAGACCGTATCGCCCCTGCACTGAATCGAGCGTCGAAAGTCGCGATGACGCGGTCGCCACTGACTCACCCAGCGTGTCCAGCGCGGCGAGCACGAACGCCGCGTTGATTCGGTTGAAGAGTCCCGGTAGGGACAGCGTCAGCGGAATCGTGACCGCACCCTTCGTGACGACACCCTCATCGTCAATGCGCCATTGCGACTCGGGCTCAGCGAAACCGCACGCACACGACCACCGGTCCGCGAACGACAACGGAGCGGTGCAACGGGGACACGAGAGCGCATCCGCGTGCCACGAGTGTGGCACGGCGACCCACGTCACCGAGGTCGCGTTCGTCAAGGCATCGACGATGAGCGGATCACTCGCGTTGGCCACGAAGGTGCTCGCTGGATTCGCGACGGCCATGGCCTTCCACCGCTCCGCCAGTTGACGAACCTCACTGGCCCGGTCCAGTTGGTCTCTCGACAAATTGAGCAGGCAGACAATACGTGGTGAGCATTGCGTGAGGATCGTCGGTAACCAGGCCTCGTCGACTTCGAGTATGAAACGACGTGACCGCGACGCTACGAGAGCGGCCACGTGTCCGGCCGGCATGTTGGCGCCAGTGAGATTTCCCCCCACGTCAGTACCCCACGCCGCTCGCATGAGAGCCGACGTGGTGGTCTTTCCATTGGTGCCCGAAATGGCAATGATGGTCCGTCCGTCCGCCAGATGGGTGAGCAGGGAGTGATCAAGGGCAAGGCCCACTCGCCCACCCGCCACCGTTCCAGAGCCGCGCCGAAGCAGCCGCGACAAGGCATTGACCCCTCGCACGGCGAGACGTGCACAGACCGTGCGGGGGGAAGTTCGTTGCGTCATTGGCAAAAGGCTACCGAGTCTCTTAAGCACAAAAGGACCAACCTTGGGGGGAAGGTCGGTCCTTTTGCAAAGCATGCGTTCAGTGCGAGGGGGAGTGCACTCAACTACCCTTCCATTCTCGTCTACGAGGGGCTATCCAGCAAATGAATGGCTGGCATAGTAGTCATCTCTATACTTGATGACTATGGAAATTCGACAGCTTGAAGCGCTGGTTGGCATTGCCGAACACGGTACTTTTTCGGGGGCCGCCGACGCACTCGGTACAGTGCAGAGCAATATATCGAACCGTATTGCTCGGCTCGAGTCCGAACTGGGGTGCGAACTCGTCGACCGAGCGTCGGGTGACATCACTGAATCGGGCGTCATTGTCGTGAATCGCTCGCGCCGCATTCTCGAGGAGTTGAGCGCGATCGCGTCCGACGTTCACGAACTCAACGCTGAAGTGCGCGGACTGGTTTCGGTTGGCATGATCGGCACCGCCGGTCGTTGGGTTGTACCGCTGTTGCTGGCGGCACTCCGTGAGCAATATCCCTTTATTTCCCTGCGAATTACCGAGGGCACCAACTCGGTGATCGAACCACAGTTGGTATCGGGACAGCTCGATATCGCCGTCTTGGCGTGGCCAGTGGCCGCCCACGAACTATCGGGAAGTGACCTGTACCTCGAAGACCTCGTGCTCATCATTTCACGGTCGCACCCCATTGCGTCGTGTGACGAGATTACGTTCAAGGACATCGCCGAACTGGAACTCCTCCTCCCCTACCCCGGTACACCGCTGCGCCGTGAGATTGACGAAGCCGCCGCTGCAGCGGATGTGTCACTCCACGCCCTCCTCGAGATAGACGGACTACGGACCATTGCGTCGTTGACCTTTGACGGCCACGGGCCGTCGATTCTGCCTTCGACGATGTTGTCCAAGCACCTCCAGCCGAATTTCGCGGCGGTGCCCATCCGCGGTATTGCCCAGCGTCGCGTCGTACTCGTTCGTCGTCGCTTCGGCTTTCCCGCGGCGCCCGTTCGGGCCGTCAGCAAATTGCTGGCGCAGGTAGTGCAAGACGCGAGTCAGGTGCCCGAGGGTATCGTCGTCGCGAACGACTAGCTACCGTGACGACTTCCGCTGAGCGTGCCCTCGCAATTGTCGCGGCCGACAGCGCCTTCGCGTCAATCGTCGCCCACAGTGGCCGACCTCCGGCGCGACGAGCGTCACCCGTGAGTGCGCGATTTGCCGACGTCATGAGCGCGATCACTTCCCAGCTACTTGCGACGAGCGCCGCCAGCACCATTCATGCCCGGGTCGTCGAAGCCTGTGGTCGTGACGTGACACCTCAATCTGTTCTGCGAGCGGGTGAGGAACGACTAAAGACGGCCGGACTCAATAGGGCGAAGGCCAACGCGATGATTGCCCTCGCCACCGCGGTCGAGCATGGTGATGTTAACTTCGACCGACACAGTCGGCTCTCGAATGACGACATTGTCTCCGAACTCGTCCGCATAAAGGGCATTGGCCCCTGGACCGTCCAGATGTATTTGATGCACACCCTGGGCCGTCATGACGTATGGCCCGTCGGCGATTACGGCGTTCGGATGGGCTGGTCGCTCCTCCACCAACTCGACGAGACCATTTCCGAACGAGCGCTGCGCGAACACGGCACACGCTTCACCGGGAATCAGTCGTCGGTGGCCTGGTACTGCTGGCAAGAGGTTCATCGGGTACGCGCCGCAAAGTAATCTCGGCGTATGGCTCTTTCCCTCTCCGACTTCGAGCGCGACGCGCTTGCCACCCTGCAGACCTACACCACAATCCCCTGCCTCTCACCAGCCTTCGACGCTGATTGGGTGGCGACGGGGGCCATTGATGCCGCGGCCGAGCTTCTGGCCGATTTCGCTCGAGGCCTCGATTTCGAGGCCGCCGACGTCACGATTCACCGCCTCGATAATCGCACGCCCGTCCTCTGCGTCGTTATTGAGGCAACGTCCGACGACGAGGAAACCGACGATGATCGCGGCACCGTCGTGCTCTACGGCCATCTCGATAAGCAGCCGCCACTCGGCGATTGGTCGGAGGGGCTCGATCC
This sequence comes from uncultured Actinomycetes bacterium, assembly GCA_903825765.1. Classification (GTDB taxonomy): domain Bacteria; phylum Actinomycetota; class Acidimicrobiia; order Acidimicrobiales; family RAAP-2; genus RAAP-2. Next base: position 29,266 of record CAIKBU010000047.1, read on the forward strand.
CTACACCCCGGTCCGGCGCGGCAATCGACTCTACGGTCGAGGAGTCGCCGATGACGGCTACTCGACATTCGCCGCCCTGTTGGCCATTGAGGCACTCGAACACGAGGGCATACCCCACCCCCGTTGCGTGGTGTTGATCGAAGCGAGTGAAGAGAGTGGCAGTCCAGACCTCGACGCCTACCTCGACTACCTGGCCCCCAAACTCGGCAACGTGAAACTCCTGATCTGCCTCGACTCGGGCGCTCTGAGCTACGACCGGTTGTGGGTCACGACCTCGCTGCGGGGCGTCATCAACGCCACCGTGCGTGTGGATGTCCTTGAACAGGGTGTGCATTCTGGCATGGGGTCGGGTGTGGTGCCGTCGTCATTCCGTGTCCTTCGCCAACTCCTCGATCGAATTGAAGACGCCACGACCGGCGTCATCGCCATTGACGAACTCCACGTCGAGATTCCCCAGAGCGTCCTTGACGCCGCCCAGGCCACCGCCGACGAGTTCGGTGACATCACGCTGGACGCGCTGCCCCTCGTGGAAGGTCTGACCCCACTTGGCGCAAGTGCGTTCGAGCGGATCATTGCGCGAACGTGGAAGCCGACTCTCTCGGTAATCGGTGTTGACGGCATACCCCCCGCCGCTATCGCGGGAAACGTCCTTCGCCCCTTCACCTCCGTCGTCGTGTCACTTCGACTCCCGCCCACCGCCGATGCTTCGGTCGCCCTCGACGCGTTGGTCGCCGCCTTGACCGACTGTCCTCCGCATGGCGCGCGCGTCAACGTCAGTGACACTGGCGCCGGTCAGGGCTGGCGCTCGCCTGAACTGGCACCCTGGCTCGCGAAGGCGGTGGACGAGGCCTCCCTCTCCGCCTTTGGACGAGCGCCTGGATTCACCGGTGAAGGTGGTTCAATTCCGTTTCTGGCCTCACTCGCCACGCGCTATCCCAGCGTGCAGTTCGTGGCCACTGGCGTTCTCGGACCGCATTCGAACGCCCACGGCATCGATGAAATGCTCGACCTCGACATGTGTGTCGGAGTAACCAACGCGGTCAGCCACCTCGTGGCGGCCTTTAGTAAAAGGAATGATGCATGAGTGAAACAGTTGATCTCTGGGTGTGTCCCGTCTGTCCCTGGGCCTGGCTGGCCTCTCGATGGCTCAAGGAAGTCGAGACAGTTCGTGACGTCAACGTGCAATTGCACGTGATGAGTTTGGCGGTGCTCAACGAAGGTCGCGACCTGCCCGAGCAGTACGTTGACTTGATGAAGCAAGCGTGGGGACCAGCCCGCGTCATGCTCGCCGTTGAACAGCGTTACGGCAGCGACGGACTTGAAGCCTTCTACGACCGTTGGGGTCAGCGTTTCCACGTCGCCAACGAGCGTGACGACTTTGACGCCACCGTTGTGGCCGTCCTGGCTGACTGTGGCTTTGATGCCGACCTCGCCGCCACCGCCCACAGCGATGCCATCGACGACGACCTTCGTCTCTCGCACCACGCCGGTATGGACGCCGTTGGCTTCGACGTTGGCACCCCCGTGATCCACGTGGGCGACGTGGCCTTCTTCGGTCCCGTGGTCTCCCCCGCGCCGAAGGGCGAGGAGGCGGGGCGTCTCTACGACGGTGTGGTCGCCGTCGCCTCATTTCCCGGATTCTTTGAAATCAAGCGGAGTCGCACGATCGGACCGGTGTTCGACTGAGTATGGTCACCGTCGACACCACGCCGCTCTTTTGTGCTGGTTCAAGTTCAGCCCCTCGGGCCCTCATCGTTGTGCAGGAGGCCTTCGGCGTCAATGATCACATCCGCGAGGTCTGCGAACGTTTCGCCACGCAGGGCTATTACGTGGTGGCGCCCCTGCTCTTTCATCGCTCCGGCTCACCCGAAGTGGCCTACGACGACTTTGCTGAAGCGATGACGCACCTCGGACAGTTGCAGGCCGCTGACATCGAACACGACCTGCGGTCCGCGACGGCCTTTCTGGCGCAGGCAGGGTACACGCCAGCCATGACCGGCATCGTGGGCTACTGCATGGGCGGTACCGTCGCCTTCTTCGCCTCGACCCTCGGTATAGTCGGCGCGGCCGCTCCCTATTACGGGAGTGGTCTCGAGGTCGGTCGCTTCGGATTCCCCGGACAAATTTCGATGGCACCGACCATCACCTGTCCGGTACTCGCCTTCTACGGCGACCTCGACACCGGCATTCCGATTGAACAGGTTGAAGAACTCCGCCTCGCCCTGGACGCCACGTCCTTCGCGACCGAGGTCGTTCGCTACCCCGACGCCCATCACGGATTTCACTGCGATGGGCGTCCCGACAAGTTCAATGAGGCCGACGCCCGTGACGCCTACCAACGCACCCTGACCTTTTTCGCCGATCACCTGGAGACTCGATGACATCACCACGCATTCTGGCCACGAGCGGCGGCTTCGTCGAGGGCCCGACGCAACAGACTCGTCGACTTGGCGCAATGCTGCTCGATGCACTCGGTCGAACGGGGAAGACGCGACCCACCGTGTGCGTACTCGGCACGGCGCTCGGTGACCCCGACGCGAGCTACGCGCGCTACTACGAGGCGTTTGGTGCCGCGGGGTGTGACGTCACCGAACTTCGCCTGTTCCCTCAGCCGTCGGGTGACCCGACGGCACTCTTGACCACGGCCGATCTCGTGTGGGTTGGTGGTGGCTCAGTGGCCAATCTCCTCGCCCTGTGGCGACTGCACGGTGTTGACGAGGCCATGCGCGAGGCCTGGGAGGCCGGTGTCATCTTGTCGGGGGTGTCCGCTGGTTCAATCTGCTGGCACACCGGTGGCACGACCGATTCGTTCGGCCAACAACTTCGTCCGGTCACCAACGGACTCGCACTCCTGCCCTACGCCAACGGCGTGCATTACGACGCCGAAGCCCAACGCCGTCCGCTCCTGCACCAACTGATGCGCGACGGGGTCGTCACACCACTCGCGTACTGCACCGACGACCACGTCGGCATTTGGTACGAAGGATCCGAAGCAACGTCGGTCGTCGCCGACATGCCCGTCGATACAACGAGCGGACCGGCCGCGTACCTCGTGGAGCGAGTGGGCGATGACGTAGTCGAGCGCCGCGTTGGTGTTGGTCAGCGCTTTTAGGTAGCTGACGGGGACGGCAACGAGGCGCGCCGCACCTCGGCAGCCTCATTGAGAACGTGCGCGACTGTGGATGCGTTGGTGACGCCACACCGCTCCAGCCAATTCGCAATCATCAGGTAGCCGTCTTGAGTCAGGACAGATTCGGGGTGAAACTGTACCCCTTCGATCGGTGCCGATGCGTGCATGAGCCCCATAATCAAGCCATCCGCCGTCTCCGCTGTCACGACGAGGTCGGGGTGGAGCGCGCCGCGATCAGCGACGAGCGAGTGGTAGCGACCGGCCACCACAGGGTTGGCGACACCCGCAAAGACACCTTGGTTCGAGTGACGAACGAGCGACGACCGTCCGTGTCGAAGAGCCGGCGCCACGACGACCGGCGTGCCGTAGGTTTCGGCGATGGCCTGAAGTCCGAGGCACACGCCAAAGAGTGGCACGTCGCGCTCGGCACAGCCGCGGATGACGTCGAAGAGGAGTGGCGTCTCACGAGGGTGGCCAGGACCGGGTGAAACCAAGACACCGTCGTACTTCGGTGCGAACACGTCCTCAATCGTGATGTCGGTCACACGCCGTACGACCACGTCGGCCCCGAGCTCCTCGCAGTACTGCACCAGGTTGAAAACGAAGGAGTCGATGTTGTCGATGACCAGTATCGTGGGCCGCTTCGTCATACCCTCATCATAAAGGCTGACAGTGGTGTCTAACCTTGAGGTATGCAACCCTATTCGTTCGAAGAAGTTTCGGCCCTGCGGGGTCAGGGCTACAACACGGTCGCCCTCATACAGACCTTGCAACTCGACCGAGAAACCCCCGTTTCGCTCTACCAGCGCTTCATGGGCACCACCGCCTTCTTCCTCCTCGAGAGCGCGGCGCTGGGCGAAGATAGCGGCCGCTACTCCTTCATTGGGCTCGACCGAGAATGGCGAATCAGCGTGGGCCCCGATGCCAATCGGCTCGCCGGACTCGCGGGTTCCAGCCTTGACCCGATGGAGCAACTGCGCGACAAGATCAGTCACTACCGGCTGTATCAACCCAGTGACCTCCCAATGTTCCTCGGTGGCGCCGTGGGCTTCGTCAGTTACGACTACGTCCGGCGACTCGAACGTCTGCCGAAGGATCTTGGCGCCTCGCCCTGGCCCGACGTGGACTTCTCCTTTCCGGGCGCCATGCTCATTTGCGACCACGTTCGCCACACCACGACCGCCGTCGTGCTGGCGACCTTCATCGACCGCGCTGACGACGCGAGCTACTACGACGAACGTCGCGCACGGCTCGAGGCGATCGTGACCACATTGCTGGCACCGGCACCGGCGTCCGACGAAGCAGTCGAGCGGCTCGTGGCCTTCGCCCCCTCGCGCCGAGGCGCCATCAATATTCGTGCTCGTGCCGCGTCCTATTCCAACGCCACCCTCGAGTCATACAGCGCGGCCGTCGACGTGGCGAAGGAACACATCGTCGCGGGGGATATTTTCCAGATGGTGCCAAGTCAGCAGTTCCGTCGCCCCTTTCACGCCTCGCCCCTAACGCTGTACCGAGTACTACGGGCACTCAATCCCTCCCCCTACATGTACCTTCTCGACAACGGCGACAGTCATATCGTGGGGGCGTCACCAGAGATGCTCCTCAAGGTCAACGCCGGCGTCGTCACGACGCGACCAATCGCCGGCACGAGGCCGCGTGGGGCCTCTGACGACGCCGATCTCGCTATCGAAGCCGAGCTCATGGCCGACGAAAAGGAGATCGCCGAACACGTGATGCTGGTCGATTTGGGGCGCAATGACGTGGGTCGCGTCGCGGAGCCCGGGAGCGTTAACGTCGAGCGGCTCGCCCACGTCGAACGCTTCAGTCACCTCATGCACATCGTGAGCCAGGTGCGCGGCACGCTCCGTAGTGGCATTGATGCCTTCGACGCTTTTCGAGCGCTCTTTCCCGCTGGCACCTTGACCGGCGCACCGAAGGTTCGGGCCATGTCGCTGATCGACGAGGCCGAGGTGGCGGCCCGTGGCCCCTATGGCGGCGCCATTGGCTACTTCGCACTCAACGGTGACGCTGATTTCGCCATCACCATTCGCACCGTCGCCCTGCGCGACGGGGTGGCCACCGTGCAAGCGGGGGGTGGTGTCGTGGCCGACTCCAGCGGTGCCTCGGAGTTCAATGAATGCATTTCCAAGGCGTCAGCTCCGTTGCTCGCGGTGGAGTTGGTAGAGCCACTGGAAGGGTGAACACCTATCGCCAGGCCCTCCTGGCCACCCTTCGCCTCAACGTCAATTCAATAACGCCCGTTCGCGGGTTCGTCACGGCGCTTCCGGTGGCGCTGGTCTTCGTCCTGGGTCTCCTCTGGACCACGCCCATGAATGCCGTGGGTATGGCTATGGGCGCCAACCTCATCGCGATTGTGTCGCTCGTCGGCGCCCCGCAACTCTCACTTCGACTCGCCCTCACTGACGTGGTGGGCATTGCCGGCAGCGTTTTTGTGGCGTCAGCCAGTGGTTCGCTGCCGTGGCTCCACGACCTACTCCTCGTGCCACTGTGTTTTGTGGCGGGACTGGCAGTCATCTTTGGACTCACCCAAGGCATCATTGGCTCGCAGCTCATCGTGGCCTACGTCGTCCTCGGACGCACGCCCCACACACCACTCCAGGCCCTACTTCTCGCCGTACTGGTGGGCATTGGCTCGCTGAGCGAAGTGCTCGCGCTGGTCCTCTTACGTCTGCCCGCATCACTACGCTCTCAACGATCGACCGTGGCGGCAGCCTTGGAAGCCTTGGCCGACTACGCCATGGCTCGGCCCGAACAATCGGCCATGGCGGCCTTAGCCGCCATTGACGAGGCCCAACGGGTTCTGTCGCCAACCTCACTCTTTGGCCGGACCGACGCACGCGATTTGCAAGCGGTGGTTGACCAATTGCGTCGTTCCCGCATTGAACTCACGACGATCGCCGGCCTTCGCCAGCGCCTCGAAGCCGACAACGTCCCCCTGATCAGTGTCGCTATCGACGATACGCTCCACACCTACGCCGCGGCCCTGTTGTCCATCGCCCGAGAAATTCGCCACCCCGCCACCGAGCCGGCCTCACCACCGCAGAACATGCGGGTTCGACTCGACCTACTGGCGCATCTGCTCGATACGGGCGACGACCACGCGGTGGCCCGACAGTGCGCCTACCACTTGTCGTCGCTTCGCACGCAATTGCAGTCGTGTCGACAACTCGCCCGGGTCACGAGGCTCAGTGACGAAGTACGAGGTCTGCGTCGCACCCCGAGGGCCGATCGTCGCACCACGTGGCACGATCGCTGGGCCACGGTGCGGTCGCACCTCACGCCCGAAGACACTGCGTTTCGACACGCCATTCGCCTCACCGTGGCGGTAGTGGTAGCCACGAGCTTTGTCGAACTGACCCAGCTTCCTCGTGGCTACTGGGTGGTGTTCTCGGTGGCCGTTATTTTGAAGCCGGACTACGCCACGTTGCTGCGACGCGGCCTTAGTCGCGTACTCGGCACCGCCCTCGGGGCATCGGTCGCCGCCCTCTACGCCGCGCAGTTCTCCCCCTCGCACCTGACCCTCGCCATCGTGGTGCTCGTTATCGCCACCCTCTCGTACGCCGCCTGGGCCGCCAGTTTTGCCGTGGCCATCGGTCTGGTCTCGTCCCTCGTGTTGCTGATGCTGTCCACGACAACAACCAACACGGTTGCGAATGCCGGGGAGCGCTTCCTCGACGTCGCCATTGGTGCCGCCATCGCGGCGGCTGCCTATCTGCTGTGGCCGTCGTCACCCCGGGTCAACGTCGACGACACGCTTCGCACACTACGGGAGGACCTGGGTGACTATCTCACTTCGGTCATGCTGTTCATCACTGGCGCAGGAGAATCAGACAAAGTCGCCAGCGCCTCACGGCGCGCCCACTTTGCCTTCTCGCGCGCCGAAAGTTCGGTAGCCCAGGCGCTCGATGAACCCGCTTCCATGCGACCCGAGGCCGCTCCTCTCCAAGGCACGATCGCCACCAGCTTGCGGTTACTACGAGCCCTTCACGCCCTTCGACTGCACCCCGAGGCGGTGCCGGTGGCAGCTCACGCCCCCATTGCGCACTTCGCGACGATGTGTGAACAGGCACTCACGACTGATGGTGACGCGGAAGGTGCGCTTATGGCGGCGCTTGACACCGTGTCGTCTGGTGACACGTCACTCTCCGCATCCCAGTTACTGACCCTGGAGGAAGTGGCCAATGCGGTGGTGACCCTCAATGGCCTCGCCGACCAGACGCTGCGAAGCAGTTAGATCGAGGTCGCGCTGGCGTACGGTGAGGCGGGGCAAAAGCCCGCAGTATTGGCGGCTTGCACCTCAACAAAGTACGTCGTGCCGGTGGTCAGACTACCAATCGTGCACGCGGTTGTTGGTGCCGTGACGTTCTTAAAGCACGAACCCAGACTGCTGGTGGGAAGAGCGAATGGTTCCGCGACACTCGTCGACACCATCACGTCGTCGTACAAGATGGTCGGGCCGAGATTCTTGGGGGTCACCAACGTCACTGTGAGCGACTGGGCCTCTGGGGTGAGGAGTAGCGCATGTCACAGCCTTCTCGTACCGTTGGCGCTCTACCCCTAAGTAAGGAGCACCGTGACGTCGTTGACCATCGCCGATGCAATCGAAGAACTACTGACCGCTGAACCCGGACAGTTCGCAACGGCACTGGCCGAAACGTTGCGCGTAGCCAAGGGAGCCATTAATCCCGTCTTGTACAACGATCCTCGTTTCATTCGAAGTGACGAGACGAAACCTCGTTGGTATCTCGCGACGCAGTCCCACCTCGCTGACTCGATTGCCACCTCAAAGTCGGTCATGAACTCCGGTTCAGGCGGGGAACGCCCTGACCATGGCGGCGCGGCGACCACGTCGCCCGATCTCGTCGGCGAGGACGAGCTTGATGACTACGAGGAATTGACGCCCGAGATGCTCGCGCGCTTCGTTAAGACCGATCCAGCGCCACGGCAGAACTGGACGCCACCCACGTCGTCAGCGTCGAATCCCCATGCCCTCTACGAGTGGCAGCGAGACGCACTCGAACGGTGGCGCGACCGCGGGTGTCGCGGCATCATCGACGCCGTCACCGGCTCCGGCAAGACTCGTTTGGCCGTGGCGGCCATTGATGATCACGCCCGCGGTGGCGGCAAGACCGTCGTGCTCGTACCAACCATTGTTCTCCTCCACCAATGGGTCGACGTTCTCACCCAGTCGCTTCCGACACTTTCGATTGGGCGGGTCGGCGACGGCTACGACGACCTGTTGCAACACTGTGACGTGCTGGTGTCGGTGATTGCCTCAGCACGTACCCGCGCCTTCTTGCTCAAGGGCGCCGAAGGTCTCCTCGTCGTCGATGAGTGTCACCGCACTGCCTCAGATAAAAATCAAGAAGCACTCGATGACCGCTTCACCAAGCGCCTCGGTCTCTCCGCCACCCACGAACGCATGGACGGCGCCCACGAAACAGTGCTCCTGCCCTACTTCGAGCGCGTCGTCTTCAGCATCGGTTACGGCCGGGCCATCAACGACGGCGTGATCACCAATGTTCGTGCGGCGTTTGTGGGCGTCGAGTTCACCGAAGAAGAACGACAGCTGTATCAGAAGTATCTCCACGAGCTCCGGACCCTGCGTCGCAAACTCATTCGTGAATTTGGCTGCCCCAAGGGGCCGTTCAGCGCATTCTTGGATGCGGTGGTCCGCCTCACCAACGGCAGTGGTGGCATGAAGGGATCAATCGCCGCCAACAAGTGGCTCTCAAAATGGCGCGAGAAGCGCGAGTTGCTCGCCGAAACCGTTGCCAAGCATCGCGCCGTGCAGCAACTAGTTGGGGCGATTGGCGACGCCGACCGCACCCTGCTCTTCACCCAGTCCATCAAGTCGGCGAACGTCATTGCGAGCGATCTCACCGAGGCGGGTATTCCCACGAGCCCACATCACTCAGAACTGTCGACGGATGAGCGCGAGCAGATTATGGCTGACTTCGACCGTGGCGCCCTGCGCGTTCTTTCATCAGTGCAAACACTCGAAGAAGGGGTCGACGTTCCCGACGCTGACCTCGCCATCATTGTGGCGTCCTCAAAGCAGCGCCGCCAGATGATTCAGCGAATGGGGCGTGTCATGCGACGAAAGCACGATGGTCGCGATGCGCGTTTCATCATATTGTTCGTCAAAGACACCGAAGAAGATCCCCGACGCGGTGCCCAGGAGTTGTTTATCGAAGAACTCCTCGACGTTGCTCGCGAGTCCAACATCTTTGAACTCGACGAGACCGAACGACTGCGTACGTTTCTCGACCCCGATCGTCGCTGACGAGTACGCCGAGCCACACTGGTAGGTGTGGCAATTCCACGCAGCACCCACGCCACCGAATTGAGCAGCCATGACCACGACCCCACACTCACACGACGACCTCGTCGCCGTCGCCGATGACCACCTGCACAAGGTACTCACGCGCATGGCGGGACCAACGACCCTCCCTCGTGAAGACCAAGCAGTTGCTGTTCGCGCACTCGTCGCCGACGGGGACCGAGTCCTCGTCGTCCAAGCGACCGGTTGGGGGAAGTCGGCCGTCTACTGGGCGGCCACGTCCGCCCTTCGCTCCCTTGGTCGCGGCCCCACCCTGGTCGTTTCCCCGCTCTTAGCCCTAATGCGCAATCAAGTCAGTGCGGCGCAGAACGCTGGACTCACCGCCGCGACAATCAATTCGACCAATATCGACGACTGGGAGGCAGTTCTCCGTTCGATCGAGCAAGGCGCCATCGACGTCCTCCTCGTGTCGCCCGAGCGGCTCGCTAATCCCACTTTCGCTCGACGGATGGCGCCCGTCATCGCCGGTGCTGGGCTCATCGTGATTGACGAAGCCCACTGCATCTCCGACTGGGGATTCGATTTTCGACCCGACTACCAACGTCTCAGCAAAATTCTCCTCTCGTCTCCCTCGACGCCAGTCCTCGCCACCACCGCAACGGCGAATAGCCGCGTTACCGCCGATGTCGCTCGGCAACTCGGAGACGACACGAGGGTGTTGCGTGGTGGGCTCGCTCGAACTTCGTTGCGGCTCTCCGTCATTCCCGGTCTCAGTGGTCTCGAACGCTTCGCCTGGGTGGACCAAGCCCTCAGCGTCGTGGCTGGTTCGGGGATTATCTACGTGCCCACGGTCGCCGACACCACTCGTCTCGCCGACTTTCTCGTGGCGCAGGGACACACCGTCGTGGCCTATTCCGGCCAACTCGACGCCAACCAACGTGAACGGGTCGAGGATCAACTTCGCGACAACCAATTGAAGGCCGTTGTCGCCACGTCGGCCCTCGGCATGGGTTACGACAAGCCCGACCTCGGCTTCTGCTTCCACGTCGGGTCCCCCGACTCCCCCGTTGCCTACTACCAGCAAGTCGGGCGAGCGGGGCGCGCAATCGCTCACGCGGACGCCGTCTTGTTGCCCGCGGAGACCGACGACCGCATCTGGGACTACTTCGCGACTGCTTCAATTCCTGACCCGAAGAACATTGAAAAGGTGACCCGGGCCTTCGCACAGTCAACCGATCCCCTCACCGTTGCCCAGTTGTGTGACCGAACGGGTCTGCGTAAGGGGCGCCTCGAAGCCCTACTCAAAATCATGGCCGTTGAGGACGCGGTCGAACGAGTGAGCGAGGGGTGGGTCGCCACCGGCACGGCCTACTACTACGACGCGGCCAAATGGTCAGCCGTCGTGCAGGCACGTCGGTCCGAGGCCGACCTGATGCGCCGATACGCCGCGGGAGCGGGTTGCCTTATGCACTTCTTGCAAGAGGCCTTGGACGACCCCACCAGTGGCACGTGCGGTAAATGCTCAGTCTGCACTGGCCAGCTCCCAGACCCCGGTCGGGCCATCGAAGCCGCGCGCGTGGAAGCGGCGCGGGCCCACCTGCGCGGCGTCGACACCGTACTGGAGCACCGCAAACTGTGGCCGAGTGGCCTTGCGTCGGGGCGCAAGGGGCGCATTAGCGGAGCGTCCGATGGACGAGCGTTGCTCTTTGCTGACTCGCCGGGTTGGCCCACGGTGCCGGCGCTCATGCAAGGGCCGGACCGAGATCTCCCCGAGGATGTCTTGGCCGGCGTCGTCGCCCTCCTGGGAAGGTGGCGCACCTCGTGGGGCACCCGACCAGTCGCCGTCGTACCGATGCCCTCTCGGCGTCACCCTCGCATGGTGGCCTCGTTGGCGGCGCACATCGCCACGGTCGGCAAACTCCCCCTCATCGAACCACTGCGGATAACGGGAACGGCGCCAAACGGTGACGCCACCTCAGTGGAACGGGTGCGCCACCTCGAGGACACCATCAGCCTCGACGAGTCCGTACCACTCCCCTCGGGGCCCCTGTTGCTCGTCGACGACACCTATCGCTCGGGCTGGACCCTCACCTACAGCGCCGCCCTCCTGCGAGGTGCTGGGGCCACTGCAGTACTACCACTCGTCATACAACAGCTGCCGTAACGAGGCACGTCGTGCTTCTGTCGGGCGCGTCGCGGCGAGACGAGTAATCGCCCCCTCTACGAATGATCACTGAGGGCCAGAATCGCTCGAATCTGTTCTTCGAGTTGGTGGACGGTTTCCTCGACGTCATCGTTGAACAGAGCGAGCGCAATGCCCAGCCGATTGTTGACCCAATCGTCGATTGCGGCGCCAAACTGAATCGTCGTGGTCTTTTGACGGTTGGAGACCGAAAGAGTGAT
>CAIKBU010000048.1 GCA_903825765.1 uncultured Actinomycetes bacterium
AATATGCTGCTTGCGGACATCGACCAGCTGCGGACGCTCGGCCTCGTTGTGATGGACGAAGTGCACTACCTTCAGGACCCCTTTCGAGGGGGTGTGTGGGAAGAAGTGCTTATCCTCACCCCACCGGCCGTCCGATTTGTCGCCCTTTCCGCGACCGTCGGCAACGCGCCATTTCTCGGCAAATGGTTCACCCAGGTTCGGGGCGAAACAGCGGTCATTGTGGAAACCAACCGTCCGATCACCCTCCACCAGCACGTCGCGGTCGTGAAGCGAGGACAGCATCTCCCCGACATCGTCGACCTGCTCGAAGACGAACGGCTGAGTGATCAGGCACGAAAGATCGATAACACGATGAAGGCCACTCGCCGCTTTCGTCCGGGACCCAAGTGGCACGGACCGAAGTCCTCGGCACCACCGTCACCGTTTCGTCCACCCAAGCGCAGCGAGCTGCTCATGGCGCTCGAACGCGACAACCTGCTGCCCGTCATCGTCTTCATCTTTTCGAGGGCGGCGTGTGACGATGCGGTGCGCCAATGTCGCCGTGACGGCCTCATCTTCACGACACCGGAAGAGCGTCGACGTGTGGAAGAGATCTGCACCGAGCGCTTAGAGGGGTTTAGCGACGAGGACCTCGGCGCCCTTGAATTCGGTGAATTCCTTGACTGCCTTCGTCGGGGACTCGCGGCTCACCACGCCGGTATGGTGCCGGCCTTCCGCGAAATCGTCGAGACCTGCTTCCACGAGAATCTTCTGTCGGCCGTCTTCGCCACCGAGACCCTCGCCCTCGGCGTAAATATGCCCGCACGTTCCGTGGCGCTCGAAAAGTTCGCCAAGTACTCCGATTCGGGTCGTCGCATACTCACTAGTGGTGAATACGCCCAGATGACTGGCCGCGCTGGGCGTCGTGGACTCGATGATGAAGGACACGCCATTGTCTGCTTTGCGCCAGAACTAGCCCTGCACGACATTGGGCGCGTCGCCATTTCCCACCCGTCGGACCTCCACTCGTCATTTCGCCCGACCTACAACTTCACCGCAAACTTGATGAACCACTTCGATAACGAAACGGCACTCGAAGTCGTCGAACGCTCCTACGCGCAGTTTGAGGCTGATCACCGACCCGCCGGCTCCAAGCGGTCACTTGGCGACCTCATGCGGGCTCGACACCGAGTCTTGGAAGAACTCGGCTACGCCGACGGGTGGCGACTCACGTCCGAAGGCCAACTCCTTCGATCGCTCTATCACGAGTGCGACCTGTTGCTCGCCGAATGCATCACTATGGGCGTCTTTGACGACCTCGAGCCCGCCCAGCTCGCTGGGCTCCTTTCCAGCTTCGTCTATGAACCAAAGCGCTCAACCCGAGCGGCAAAAGGCCCCCAAACGCCAGTCAAACGGAAGAAGAACCTCCACGACCGCCTCGGTCCCGAGCGACGCGGCTCACTCAGTGAACGCATGCAAGACATCATGGTCACGAGCGCGGCCATTCGTGAGGTCGAGAGTCGTCACAAGGTCCACCATTTCAAAGAGCCCGACGGTAAATTCATCCCCGTTATTGCCGCATGGGCGCGCGGGGTCTCGCTCGGCACGGTACTGGACCTCGCGGATGTTGAAGTGGGCGCCACGTCACCGGGCGACTTCGTTCGCAACGCGAAACAGGTCGCCGACCTTTGCGAACAACTGGGACGGCTGAGTTTCGCGCCCGATCTGGCCGACGCCGCCATGGCCGCTCGGGACCTCGTCTTGCGTTCAGTCGTGGCCGGCGCTTCGACCGTCCACCCATAGCGACCGATTCGCCTCTATTGTTCTTGTCTCATGCACCCCTACGTTGTCGAACAATTTAGTGACGCCGAGCAGGAGATTCTCCGCCGGTATTTCACCAATCTCGAAGGCCCCGTCTTCGCGCTCGTCAACCTGCCTGAAGTGGTGAAGGGTGCCCTTTTTGCGCGTTATTCGCGCTCATCGAAGAGCCTACGACGCCTCTTTCTCGATGAGTTTGTCGGTGACCTCGACCTCGCAGGCGACCAGACGGTTGACGCCACGATTGGGCTGGACCGAGCCGACGATCTGTATCAAAAGATTTTCTTCGAATACGGCGATGACTCCGTCGCTCAGCTCGGGGGAGTGCACCTGGCGTGCGAGCAGGCCTCGAACGTTTTGACCAAGGTGCTCGAACGCGGGCGCATCATGAGCTACCTCGAGCAGTCGACTCGCTACCTGGGGTACGACAAGCGTCTCGAAAATGGCCGCTACCGCTACTACCGCGACAGCGCCGTGCTGGATTCCAAATTCGGTGCGCGCTACGTGGGCGACATCGACCGGATGTACGACGCCTACGCCGAGCTCTTGCCGGAAATGGTCGAGTTCCTCACCAAAAAGTTCCCTCGCACGCCAGCCGACACTGACTTCGTGTACCGCCAGGCCATTCGGGCCAAGGCCCTCGACGCTGTACGGGGACTTTTGCCAGCGGCCGCCCTATCGAATCTGGGCATTTATGCATCCGGGCAGGCCTACGAAATGCTCTTGCTGCGCATGCGTGCGCACGATTTACCGGAAGTACGCGACTACGCCGAGCTCATGATTACCGAGCTCCGAAAGGTTATTCCGTCGTTTTTGAAGCGACTCGACGTCGTCGACCGCGGTGTCGCCTGGACGAACTACCTCCACGACACCCAGTCGCAGACGACGTCGCTCGTGAAGGATCTGTTGGGCGAAACGAATCAGGCCGACGAAGAGTCGGTTCGATTGGTCGGTTTTGACCCTGACGGGGAAGACAAAGTTCTCACCGCAATTGTCTTCGCCAACTCAACCGCGTCACATGAGGACGCCGTCCAGCGCGTTCGCACACTAACGCCCGACGAACGCGTCACCTTGCTCCAGACCTACGTGGGTGATCGTAAGAACCGGCGCCACCGTCCTGGTCGAGCCTACGAGAGTACTGACTATCGCTTCGAGCTGGTCACCGACTACGGTGCCTTCCGTGATCTCCAACGCCACCGGCTGCTCACCATTGAATGGCAGCCCCTCACGGTTGACCTGGGGTATGACGTGCCCGAGATCGTTCGAGAAGCCGGCCTCGCCGATCGCTACGTGGAAGCCCTCCAGCGCTCGGCGGCGCTGTATCACGACATGCGTGACGACTACCCCGAACAGGCACAGTACGTCGTGGCCTTGGCCTTTCGTATTCGCTACGCCATGCAGATGAACGCACGAGAGGCGATGCACCTGATCGAGTTGCGTTCGGGGCCTCAGGGTCACCCCTCGTACCGACGCGTTGCCCATGAGATGGTCCGACTTATTGCTGACGAGGCGCAGCACAAGGCTCTGGCGGCCTCCATGTCGTACGTGGATTTCTCCGACACCGACCTGGAGCGACTGGAAGCGGAACGAGCAGCCGAGCGTCAGCGTCAGAATAAGTCGAGTATTTCTTAAAGATTTCACCTTTTCGCCACAATCGAGCGAAAAGCAACGTACAATGCCTGCGCACCAGAGAAGGAAGTTCAATGAGCATGGATGGCGAAAACGACGAAGTATTTGACGAGGAAGAACTCGCCGAAGGTTTCGAAGAAGAATTGACCGATGATGGCGAGGGTGACCTCGACGTGGCCCTCGTTGGCGACGACGAGGAGGGTGTTGACCCTGAGGGCGACGACGAAAGTGTCGACGACGAGGACATTGAAGCTGACGGAACCGGGGATGCCCCAGTGGCACCTCTGGTCATCGATGATGACGACGTCATTGATGACGCCGACGTCGAACTAGCACTGGATGAAGTTCTCGCCGAGACCATTCGACGCTCCACGACGCCCGACGATGATGACGAAGCGCCAATCGACAACGACCCCCTCGTGGATCCGCTCGAAGCAATTTTACCCAAGCAGGATGACGAGTTTCGCTGCAAATCCTGTCGACTGCTGAAGAAGACGTCGCAGCTCGCCGATCCCGCAAAGACGCTCTGTCGCGACTGCGTGTGATGTTTGAAGACGCCGCGGGCGTCAGCTACCACGTTGAGACTGCGGCGCTAAGCGACGCACTTACCGACACTATTTTGGGGATTCTTGCTGTCGTTCGTGTGTTTCGTGGCGGACTAGGACTCATCGCCGAACTCTGCGACGGCCATAGTGAGCGCGAGGCAATCGAACGAGCCGTAATGAACGAGGAGTTGTGGTGCATTCGGCGCGACGAGACCACCGTTGGTGTCATCGTGCTGCGTCGAGGCGTCCTCCTCGGCATTCACCTGAATGAAACGTACCGCCGCAACGGTGTCGCACGCGCGGCCATCACGTCGTTGCGTAGTTCTGGCGTGGTTATTACCGACGCTCGCGCCCTGCCAGGTGACCGGGCTACGAAGTCCCTCTTTGAGTCGATTGGGTGGAAAGCCCGTCTGCTCACCATGTCTCCTGCGGAGTGACGTTAAAGCACTAACCCGAGCCCACCAGGGACTCGGGTTAGGAACTTAGCTTCGACGAGCCGGGCGCGCGGGACGAGCCGGCGCGCGCGTTGGCGGAGGTGGTGGTGGCACCTTCATGCCGAGCAACTTGGCGAACTCGGGGATTGCGCCAGCGTTCTTGATAGCCAACGCCTTCGCCGCTTCGTCAGCGGGAATGCCCAATGGCTTAATGTTTCGGCGAATGCTGGTCTCAACGGCCAGTGTCACGAGTTCGGTCCACACGGCAACCTCTTGGGCCGCGTGAAGGGCTTCCGAGACCAAGGAGGTCACCTTGGTGGCAACGTCGGATGAGACTCGCGTCGACATGTCAGGGGGGCGAGCGATCAAGCGAAGGGCTTCGGCTACGTTGCTGGAAGCAACAGCATTCTCGAGCTTCTCATTCCACTGAGTGCGCAGAACCTCGAGTTTGGCGTTCAATGAGGCCTGGAGTTCCTTGAGCTGCGCGCGACCTTCGTCGTCCAGCGTTACGGTCTTTGCCGAGGTAACCACGGCGCGCAAGTCACGCAGTCGCAGTTCCTTGCCCATGCTGAGGGCGCCGGTGGCTCGGTCACGCCATGACGCAAGCGCCGTCTTGCCCATCAGTTCTTCAGCGATGCGTTCGATGGTGCTGGCGTCAATTGTTGGACGACCCTGGGCTGTGGCGTTCTTGTTCTGCTCCGCAACTGCGGTGCGTACCGAGGGCATACCACCGCGGAACAACTGTTCGGCGACTGGCAACTGCTCGGGGGAGAGGGTAGCGAGCAAGGCGTTGCGGTGGATTGTGGCTACAACGGGAGCGACCGGACCACTCGGGCGCTGTTCGCGACCACCGGGGCGGCGTTCACCGTCGCGACCACCGGGGCGGCGTTCACCGTCGCGACGAGCGGGGCGAGCCCCACCTTCACCACGAGGGGCGCCCTCACCACGAGGAGCACCTGGACCGCGAGAGCCACCTTCGCCACGAGGACCGCGACTTGGGCGATCACTGCTACCGGCAGAGGCATCGGCGCCTTCGCGAGGTGGGCGAGGGGAGCGTTCCCCTTCAGCGCCTTCCTTGCGAGGTCCACGACCACCCGGGCGTGAGTTGCCACGGCCGCCATCGCGACCGTCACGGTCACCATCGCGGCGTGGGCCACGTCCCTTAGGGGCGTAGGTAACCGTGATTTCGGGACCCTTTGCCTCCGGGACAATGATTGTCAGTCGCTCGTTGCGGGGGTCGAGTGGCGACGCAGTCTTGGCCGGTAGTACCGCCACGACCTCGATGCGCTCCATGTATTGCTCAACATCGGCACGGTATACCGTGCCCACAACAGGACCTCCCGTGATCAACGAAGCATCGAGCGTGCCCTTCGGGAGTTTGGCTCCCGCTGCACGCCACGTAGCGACGTCGCCGTTAAGGCTAGTGATTTCGATCTCAATTCGACGAGACATAGGTAAACAATCTAGTCGCTCGCCACTACCTCAAAAGTCTTCGATTTGACTTAGGGTCAATTTAAGTTTTTCTCCTTAGAGTGGAGACTATGAACGACTTCCCTCTCACCCCAGAACCTGAGCAGTCCATTGAATCCGTTGAGTCTGCTGAATCAGTTGAGTCAGTTGAGACCGACAGCGGCCACACGGCGGCTAGTGAGAAGGAATTTTTCGTGGCGGGAGCACCGGAGACTGGTGCTCCCTTCGCCGTCGCTAGCCTTCCTTCGAAACCCCCACACCAGCGTGGCGTATGGGTCGGACGTATCGCTACGGTTGTGGCCGCCGCCATCGTTGGTGGACTCGCTGGTCACTTCAGCGCCCCCGCAAGTAATCCAACGTTCAGCATTAACGAGAGTTCCGCTCAACCAAGTGCGGCGACCGTGCCCGGGGGCCTCTCAATCCCGACTCTCGTCACTCGAGTCGAGAAGTCCGTGGTGTCGATCGACGTAAAGGGCTCTGGGAGCGAAGACCAGGGGACTGGCATGATCATCACTGGTGATGGTCTCGTGGTGACTAATAACCACGTAATTGCCGCGGCGGCGCAAGGTGGCACGATCACCGTGACCCGCGTGGGTACGACCAAGGCACTATCAGCGACACTCGTTGGCACGAACCCCGTCGACGACGTCGCACTTTTGCGCATCGACAATGCGCACAACTTACCGTCAGTGACCTTCGGAAATTCCAACAAGCTCCTCGTGGGGGACGGTGTGGTGGCCATTGGCAACGCACTCGGCCTCGCCATCGGCACGCCAACAGTGACGTCGGGTATCGTTTCCGCGCTCGGACGTACCGTGTCCGCTTCGTCATCGAGTTCAACCGAAACCCTCAACAACATGATTCAGACCGACGCTGCTATCAATCCAGGCAACTCCGGTGGGCCGCTCGTTGACGGGCAGGGCGACGTGATTGGCATGAACACTGCGGTCGCCGGCACGCTCGCAGATGGTTCCTCCGCCCAAAACATCGGTTTCGCCATTCCGGTCTCCACCATCAAGTCACTCTTGTCGAAGTTGAAGGCGGGGCAGAGTGTGGTGACTCACGGCGCGTTCATCGGGGTCGAAATTTCGACTCTGACGGCGCAGCTTCAGGCAGAGTACGGCTACAAGGAAAGTGCTGGTGCGGTTGTTATGAGCGTCATCGCGGGAACCGGAGCCGCACGAGCGGGGGTGAAGCAGGGAGACCTGATCACCGCCGTCAACGGGCAAAACGTCACTGGTGACGCGGACGTGTCGAGCGTGGTGTCGGTACTTCACCCGGGTGACACCATCACCATCACAATCGTGCGTGGTACGAAGAAGCTCCACCTCTCCATTACCCTCGGGCATGTACCCAACGGCTTCTAGTTTCGGAATAGCGGTGTCGATCAATCCGTACCGCCGATAATGTACGTTATGTAAAGTTATCGGGAAAGCGGCGAAAGACAAGAACTACGCTTCATTGCTAATGAGTGAAGCCACTTCCCCCGTTAGAACAGCGCATCTGCGGTCTGTTGTGGCGGTGTTCGTCGGTGGCGCCATCGGCACACTGTTGCGGGCGTTCATCGTTGCTCACGTAACGATTGGGTATTCGCCGTCTTCGTGTGACCAGACGTCGGGTTGTGCCACGGTTGCTTGGTACCACTACCTTCCCTGGTCGCTGCTCGCAATTAACGTGATCGGCGTCTACGGCGCCACTCGCCTACTGGCCGGCCCTCTGCGCGAACGCGGATTCTTCGACCAGTGGCGCCTGCTCGTTATTACGGGCTTCTTCGGGGGCCTCACGTCATACTCGTCGCTCTACATCGCCCTCGGAGCAATGTGGCATAGCAATGCCCCAGCCACCGCATTTGCGGGCCTCTCAGCGGTCCTCAGCGGAGTGGCGGCCGCGTGGTTCGCCGTGAGGAACGTGCGATGACACTCCTTCTCGTCACGGTCGCTGGAGGCATTGGCTGCCTCGTGCGCTACTGGATTGAACTCGTCGTGCGCCACGCTCATCCAACCCAGCGACCATGGGGGACCGTTGGTGCCAATGCGCTCGGGTGTTTTATTGCCGCCTTCGTCGTCTACGGCCTCGCACGGTCCATTACGCCCCAGTGGCACGCCATTTTGACGAGTGGTTTCTGTGGGGGACTGACGACGTTCTCATCAGCCTTTGCGGTACCAGTCCTGCTGAGCAAAGCCCACCACGTGAAGTACGCAGTCACCATCGTGGTGGCCACTCCCCTCGCCTGTGCGGCGGCATTCGCCCTTGGCGCGTCGCTGCCGCGTTAGTTCACGAGCGAGGACGCAACTCGAAATCGAGAGGTACCGCGCCCGCGTCGATCCACCGGTGCCCTCCGTCAACGGCGATGCTTGCCCCGTTGACGTAGCTGGCTTCATCACTCAAGAGCCACGCAATGGCGTTGGCGACCTCGACCGACTCGGCGGGTCTGCCGAGTGGAACAAGTGTGGTCACCTCGGCGTAGGCAGCCTCGACATCGAGACCACCCATGTGGGCGCCAGCCTCGCGCATTTCCTCGTCGGCCATTTCAGACCTGGTCCAACCAGGATTGACGACGTTACAGCGGACCGGACGAGCCCCTCTCCCCTCTTCAACGGCCAGCACGTTAGCGAGCGCTACGAGGGCTGCCTTCGAGACAGCGTAGGCAGCGATGCCCGTAGGGGCACGGTCCGCCGCCACCGAACCGACCATCACAATCGATCCACCGTGGGTTCGCAGCTGGGGCAACAGTTGTCGAGTGAGATCAAAGGCACCAGTGAGATTTACCGACAACACGCCCTGCCATGCTTCGAGCGACGTTTCGGCCACTCGCCCGACCTCCATGATGCCGGCCGCGTGCACCAGGCCCCGCAGGGCAAGGCCTGAGGCTCTGACAGCTTCCGCGACACGAGCGTTGTCATCGGTCGATGCAACGTCGCCTCGCACAGCGAGACAGCCGGTTTTCGCCACAATGTTGGCGAGTCGATCCTCACGTCGGCCCGTAATCATGACGTCGTAGTGCCGAGTGCGCAGCAGTTGCGCCACGGATGCTCCGATACCGCTTCCACCACCCGTAACCACGACGAGACCTCGAGATTCGTTAATGCTCACTTCAATCTCCCCTCGTCAGTACTAACCACTCCCCTGCCCACTTGAGAGAAACGTGACGCACCACCTCAATGGAGGTGCGTCACGTCGTGCAATCACCGTGGCGCCTGCGCCACACGACGCAAGGGGAAGTCGCGATCACATCTTTTGTGGACCCTGGTCGGCCGACGCGAGTGCGTGATAGTCGTCTTGTCCCGAGGCGCTGGGAAGCGAGAAGCCGGCCACGAGGCCAAGTACCAGAACCGCGATTGCGGCGAGTGGTGCGCTCAGCGTCGGCTCCACCACCTTGTACAGTCCACCGAAAATGGCCGCCGCGGCGATCAGACCACCAACGATAATGGCGGCCCAGACCTTGGCTGGCGATTCGTGATCCTTCAGGCCACGGATCGCTCCAAGGGCGACGAGGAGATAAATCACGGTCAGAGCGAAGCCACCGTACGTGGACATCCAGCTAAAGATGCTGATGTACTCGGGGACGCCACCAGGGATCGCGAAGGAGGTCGTCTTGAGCGCCAGGAAGATGGTCACGATGTAGGCGACGAGAACGAAGTTAACCGCCGCAGTCGGCGTGCCACGGTCAGAGACACTCGACAACATCCGAGGGAGTCGCTTGTCGCGCGCGAGTGCGAAGATGCCGCGTGACGTGGCGACCGCGGTGCCAATGAGCACCGCCACCATGTCGAGCACCACGACGAGTTCGACGAGTCGGCGCATAAAGGTGCCCGCGAAACCCCCGCCCGCGGCGGGGCCGGCGAGAGTGAAGAGTGGTCCGGCGGCATTGGCCTTGCCGATTGCGTCCAGATTGAAGTGGAAACCGGCGACCTGCGCAAACGTACCAATGACGTAGAACACGCCGACGACGAGTACCGACATCAAGACGGCGCGAGGGATATTGCGGGCGGGCTGGTCCGTTTCTTCGCCGAGGTTGGCCGAGGATTCAAAGCCAGTAAAGAGCAAGACACCGTACAGCATGCCAAATAGGACGCCGGTCCAGTGCTTCGGAGAGCCACTCGGCGAGAAGCCACTTCCAATGTGGTGAAGACCACCGGACTTGATTATGACGTAGAGCGAGAAGAGGAAGACGACGACCACTGAGGTCAACGCCAAGACGAGCTGCACGCGGGTCGAGAGTGCCACGCCAAGGTAGAGGACTACGCCCGCAATGGCGAACAAGATGAGGTCCCAGCCCAGGTACGGGAGTCCAGTCCAGCCGAACTCACCAGCGACGGTGTCGTGGGCCGTGCCACCAATCATGACCAGGATTCCTGACGACAAGAGCAAGATACCGGTGTAGTAGAGGTAGCCGGCCGCCGCTCCAATCTTGGCGCCCAGTCCGTCACTCACGTAGGAATAGAGCGATCCAGCGGCCTGGATGCGACGCGTGTAGGCGGCAACGAGCCACCCAATAGCCACGACACCAATACCCGCGAGCACCACCGACAAAGCGGCACCGGTGCCAGCACCGTTTCCCGTGGCTGAGGTAATACCCACTATCAGTGGAACGAGGAAGGCGATCGAAAAGACCGGCCCCATGAAACCCACCGACTGCGCGATCGCGTCAAGCAGGCTCAGTTTCTTCCCTGAACCAAGTGTGTTGGACTTCTGATTCATATGTATCCCCCCCGGGATGTTCCATGCCATGTGGCATTGGTCTAACCGTAAGGGTTCAAACGATTAATGTCAAGCATTACCCAGTGCGTCGAGCGCGGCGACGACTCGACGGCAGATCTCGGGAACCTCGCCGGCGTCGTCGGTATACATTGACGGTTTGAAGCAAAAGGTCGTGTACCCCGAGGCCACCTGACCTTCGAGCGCATCGATTGCGTCTTCGAGACTGGCCACGCTGTCCGGTGTGGCGAAAACTCCGCGGAGTCCACCGACCATCTCGATTTCGTCCATTGAGCGCCCCGCCGCCGCCATGGCGTCACGGAGAATGTCGAGTTCCTCCGCCAGAGGTTGGCCGAGCGGATTGAACCCTTGCCCGTACGCCACCAGACGACGCACGACCGCTGGGTGCAGGGACGAACCACCAAACCACAGCGTCGGACCACCTGGCCGGTAGGGGCGCGGAGTGCACCAGACATCGTTTATAACGAAGTGTTCACCTTGGAAGTTCATGGGAGCGTCGCGCCACGCACGCTGCCATATTTGCAGTTGCTCATCCAAGATGGCACCCCGTTTTGAAAAGGGCACCCCCACTGCTGCGAACTCCTCTTCGTGCCAGCTCACCGTTGGCAACACCACCAGTCGACCCCGACTCAACTGGTCGAGGGTGGCCAAATCCTTGGCGCTGACGAGGGGGTTGCGAAGAGGCGCGATAAGAGCGCCAACGACCAATCGCAGTGCAGTCGTGCGTCCGGCAATCGCCGCGAGCACCATGTAGGGACTGGGCCAGGGTGAGTCAGGGTCTTGATTACCCGGGTAGGCGTAGTCGCGCATATTGAAGGGAAGTCCCGCCGACCCCGACGAAGGTCCGAGGACCACGTGGTCACTCATCATCACACCATCGACACCGGCTTCTTCGGCCGCTACCGCCAGGGTCACCAGGTCAGCGATCGAGGGCTCTGGACGTAGCGTCCAATTTTCGGAGAGCACCATGAGTGCCTTCAGCCGCCTGGACATCACTCCCCCTCTCTCGCCACGGCGGTGGCAACGCGTTCACGCTAGTGCGTCCGAGAGGATCGTTGTACGGGTCCTAACGAGTCTGCGATACCAACCATTGAAAGGCCGGATCTGGTGCGTGGAGCAGCTCAGGGTGCCACTGCACGGCGAACGTGCGGTAGTCCTCAGTTGAGAGCGCCTCCACAATGCCATCCGATGCCACGGCGTTGCTCATGAGGTCACCGGCGAGATCGTCGATGACCTGGTGGTGGAGCGAGTTCACCGCCACGTCAACATCGGCGCCGTAAAGGTCGGCGGCCGTCGTACCGGGCACGCATCGGACAACGTGCGTTGCGAGACGACCATCCACGTCCCACTGCGGATGACCGGCCCCTTCACTAATGTCAATATGCTGCCGGAGTGTTCCTCCGTGGGCAACATTGATGAGTTGAAAACCACGACAGATACCAAGCACCGGAATTCCTCGCCGACGAGCAGCTGCGTAGAGAGAAAATTCCCACGCATCTCGCTCCTCTTCAACCGCACCAAGATGTTCGTCAGGTGTGGCGCCGTAGCGAGAAGGATTGATATCAGCACCGCCCGACAGCACCAGTCCATCGAGTCGATTGATCATTTCCTCGACGTCAGCGTCACGGGTCAGCTGAACTGGCAGGCCGCCGGCCTTGGCCACCGACGTTGCGTAATCAGCGACGTGAAGATCGAAGAAGAGGTCAGCCATTGCCGTGGGCATGGCCGAACCGAGAGTCGACACGGGCCAGCGACGGCCCGAAATGCCAATGAGGGGACGGTTCATTTCTCAATTGTAGGCAAGGGAGACGAGAAGATGATAAAACTCGTTTGGATATAAACATCTTTTTGGGGGGCCACTATGTCATCGCACTCACGCATTCTTACGTCGCACGACACCTACGTCGACGACGTCCCACATGACGTTTTTCGAGACCTGCGCGCCACTAACCCCGTCGCGTGGACCGAAGAGCCAGACGGACGGGGCTTTTGGAGCATCACGAAGTATGACGACATCCTCTCGGTGTCGCGTCACACTGAACTCTTTTCCAGCCGCTTCGGTATTCGCATGGAGGACATGGACGCGGAGGAAACCGAAGCCCGTCGCACCATGATGGAAATGGACTCACCCGAGCACACCAAGCTGCGTCGCATCGTAGCGAAACCCTTCGCCCCTCGCGCCGTGGCCCAGTACGAAGAGGCCGTCCGAGACTTAGCCCGCGACGTCCTCCTGGGACTGGAAGGGGCGACCGAGTTTGATTTCGTCAAGTTGATCGCCCGAGAACTGCCGATGCGCATGCTTGGACGCCTCCTCGGTCTGCCCGACGAAGACCTCGACTGGCTCGTCTCACGTGGCGACGCACTCATTGGCAACTCGGATCCGGACTTCACTGACTACGTCGTCGACCAGATTGACACCAGCGAGTACCGGCTCCTCCCCTTCCGTAGCCCAGTCGCCATCGAACTCTTCGAGTACGCCCAAATTGCCCTCGACCAGCGCAAGCTGAACCCGACACCCGATGTACTCACCGCTCTCCTTGCGCCCGACTCCGAAGGGTCCACGCTCGATGACTTGACGCTGAAGAACTTCTTTGCCCTCATGGTCGCCGCGGGAAACGACACCACTCGCTACACCATGACCGCCGGTGCCCGCGTCTTCGCCGAACAGCCTGAGCTCTTCGCCTCACTGCCCTCCATGGAACTTCCGGCGATGAAGTCACTCGTCGACGAGGTGCTTCGTTGGTCTTCAACGACAATGCACTTTCGACGCACCGCGATCGAGGACACCCAACTGCGAGGGCAGCAAATCAAGAAAGGTGACAAGGTCGTTCTGTGGTACATCTCGGGCAACTTCGATGCGGAGCATTTCGCCAACCCCTACACCTTCGATGCCACCCGAACGCCCAACGATCACCTGGCTTTTGGCCTTCACTCGGCGCACCTTTGTCTCGGCGCCCACCTGGCCCGACTTGAGTTACGAGTGATGTTCGAGGAGATGGCCAAGGTATGGTCAGCCATAGAACTAAGCGCCAAACCCGAACGCTTTCGCTCAAATTTCATCAGCGGCATGAAGACGATGCCCGTTCGCGTCACTTGGCGCTAGGCCTCAACGCCCTCGGTATCGTTCGCTACGGCCGAGGTTTCGTGGCGCGGTGGGCGGCCCACCACAAAGCGAGCGCGAAGGGGATCTCGAACCCCGCCGCGACCAAACTTCCTTGGGCGCCGCCGTGTCGAGCCGTGGTGACATCGAACCACGCATCGATAAGAAACAGGGTCCCCGCGGCCGAAGCAAAGAGTCCGAACGCGTGGTGACGGCGATGAGCCGACACCACGGCACCGGCCAAGGCGAAGAGCTCGGCCACGTCGACACCCACCCACGCCACATCCCAGTGAGCAGCACTGTAATACCGCGGAAGATGAAAACCGAGAAAGACAATCCACGCCGCTTCGAGTGTGATCCACAGCGTGAGGGCGAACAGCATTCGACGTGAAGGAAGGAGCGCACTCTCTTCAACATCGTGAGGAAAGAACCTCCCCACTACCCCACCCTCGAACGAGGAGGGCTAGAGGAAGTCGAAATACTCGTTGAGTTCCCAGTCAGTAACGGCATTGGTGAAACGCTCCCATTCTGAACGCTTGACCACCAGGTGCTGTGCCACGAGTTCTTCGCCCAGTGCGTGCACCAAGGCGGTATCCGCCTCGAGGTCGTCGAGCGCTGCGCCCAAGCTCAGTGCCACGCCGACGGTCGCATCGATTGTTTCCAACCCGTTGCCGGTCTCGGCCGGACCGAGCACGAGTTGTCCGACCACACCAAGTCGTGCGGCCTGCAGCACAGCGGCCATGGACGAGTGGATCACCGCTGCGCCATCACTCAGTCGGTGTTCGAGACGGGCCCCGGCGCCCCGCTCCGGCGGTATACGCACGGTGGCACCGCGATGGTCATAGCCCCAGTTACGCCAGTACCCCGAGAGCGACGCCGGACGAAGGCGCTTGTAGGCGTTGACGGTCGGGGCGCAGATGCCAGCGAGCCCTTGGTGGTGCTCCATGAGCCCCGCCACCATCTGCTTCGCGAGAACCGAAATGCCATCAGCGACGGTCACGTCGTTGATGACGTTTTCGCCACTTTCGTTGCGTAGCGACATATTGAAATGAAGTCCTGATCCGCCGCGGTCAGCGAGGGGCTTCCCCATGAAGGTCATTTTCAGACCCAGGCGGTGGGCAACTTCGCGCGCCAACACCTTGAACAGGAAGCCATCGTCGGCGGCCTTCAATGCATCGGCGTAGCGAAGAGTGAACTCAAACTGGGGGGTGTCGTACTCGGAGTTGACCGATTCGAGAGGAATCTCGGCCGCTTCGCAGGCTTCCCAGATTGCGTCGATGAGTCCGTGGGGGTCGACCGCCGGACCCGTGCCGTAGACGTAGGCACCCGGCGTGTGCATGGGCTTCCATCCTCCGGCGGCGTCTGGTTCGTACACGAAGGCTTCGAACTCGATGCCGACGTAGGGGCTGAATCCCATGGCCTGCCAATCAGCAATGGCTCGACGCAGGGCCCCTCGGGGACTCACCCCGAGTGCGCCGGTGTGGTCAGTCAGATCGGCGACAACCACCTTGGTGCCAGGTTCCCAGCCCGGACGAAGGGCGGACATCTCGTAGGTCGCGTCAAAGTCCGGCAGCCCTTCACTCCATCGCGACCCCGGAGTGTCGGGGGTCATGGTGCGGTCGTAGGCGAGCGCCCATAGGCCCGTACAGTGGCGAATACCGTTCGCGGCCAGCGACGCCGGCACGTATTTGCCGCGGGCCAGACCCAGGTGATCGGGCCACAGCACTCGCAGGCGCTTGAAATCGTCGGACATAGGATCCCCCCTAAGAAACGTCGCTAACAAAATCTACGGCAACTCTCGGCACCGCGGATCTGATTGTGACAATATCATTTAGGTACAAACGATTTTAGGAGTCCCGTGGAATATCGCCGAATTCTCTTGGACGGGTATCCCGTCAGTGTCATCGTTGACGGTGACTCCCTGATTGCCCGTGACGGCCGTCGGGTAGAAGCGTCGAGTGCCGTCCACCTCCCACCCGTATCGCCGTCAAAAATCATCTGCTGCCACCTCAACCACATTTCGCGCGTCCGCGAATTTGGCACCGAATTGCCTCCCGCGCCTACCTATTTCCAAAAGCCAGTCTCGGCGCTGAATGCGCACGGTGCGGCCGTTGTTCGCCCCGTGAACTGTCACTGGTTGAACTTTGAGGGCGAAGTCGCCATTGTCATCGGAAGCACCGCCCGCAACATCCGCATGGCTGACGCTCACCACTACATCGCCGGTTACACGGTCGCCAACGACTACGGTCTCCACGATTTTCGTGACACTGACGCGGGATCAATGCTCCGCGTCAAGGGGGCCGACACGCTCTGCCCAATTGGACCAGGTGTCGTGACTGACTGGGACTTCACCTCGAAGGCCATGCGTACGACGGTCAACGGCGTTGTCAAGCAAGATGGATCAACCGATGAGATGGCGTGGGACATGCACTACCTCGTCGCCGACATTGCTCGCCTCATCACTCTCGAGCCCGGCGACATCATTCTTTCCGGCACCCCCGCCATTTCTCGTCCGGTGCAGCCAGGTGATGTGGTCTCGGTCGAAGTGGAGGGACTGGGAACCTTGACGAACCACATCGTGGAAGGCCCTGAACCCGTGTCGAGCGAAATTGGGGCACAGCCCACCGAGACGGAAGAAGTCCTCTCGACTGCCCTTGGCGCCGAATGGGAGTTTCGTGGTCAGCGGCGGCCCATCGCCACGCCTCGAGACATACTGCCGTTCCCCGACGTGCACCCCCGGTTTCGCTCATGAATCGAACGAACGTCGGCGGCGTCTCCGTCTCAACCGACCATTTCATCAACGGCACGCGAGTCAGCTCCGTCGACCGTTTCGAAGTCCGCTCCCCCCTCGACTGGGAGTGGAAGTTAGCCGACGTCGCACGTGGTGGCGTCTCAGAAGCCACGATGGCCATTGACGCCGCCGTGGCTGCCTTCCCCGAATGGGCGGCCCTGGGCGCTGAAGGTCGACGCGTCTTTCTCAACCGCCTCGCCGACCTCATTGACCAGAACGTCGAAACCATCGCCACGGTGGAGTGCCTCGACATGGCCATGCTCGAGGAGAGCCTTCGTCTGCGCGTCATCAGTCGTGGCGCACGGAATTTCCGCGCCTACGCCCAACTCGCCGCTGACTATGAGTCGCGGGAATGGTCCTCGAACGGCACCGATAACGCGGTGCTGCGCATGCCGGCTGGCCCCACCGTCGTCATCACCCCGTGGAATGCACCGTTCATGCTGTCGACGTGGAAGTGTGCACCGGCCCTCGCCGCCGGCAACACGGTCGTGTTGAAACCAGCGGAGTGGTCCCCACTCTCGTGTTCGTTGCTCATGGACCTCGTCGCTGCGGCCGACTTCCCACCAGGCGTGTTCAACGTGGTCCAAGGTTTGGGCGAGGAGGTCGGTGCCGCGCTCGTCGCCGACCCCCGCGTCCGTCGCATCTCCTTCACTGGTTCACCCGAGACCGGGAGCATCATTGGTCAGGTGGCGGCGAAGAACCTCGTGCCCTTCACTGCTGAGCTTGGTGGCAAGGGACCCTTCATCGTCTTTGCCGACGCTGATATCGAGGCCGCGGCTCAAAAAGCTGCCGTTATGTTTGACGACGGCGGGCAAGTCTGCCTCGCCGGAACGCGACTGCTTGTTCAAGACACGGTCTACGCCCAGTTCGTTGATCGTCTCAAGCACTACACCTCGCTGCACGTCATGGGCGACTCGCGAGACTCGACCACGACCTTGTCACCGTTGATTCACCCCGACCACCTTGCGCGGGTCGACGGCTTCGTGCAACGCGCTCGGGCCAACGGTGACGCCGTGTTGTTCGGTGGTCGTCCTTCACCCACGGGTCTCTGGTACGAACCAACCGTCATTGTGCCCGTGTCAAATGGGTCTGAAGTCGTCCAACACGAAATCTTCGGTCCCGTGCTGACGTTGCAAACGTTTGCCACTGAACAAGAAGCAGTGGCATTGGCCAACTCGACCGCCTACGGACTTTCGGCCATTCTCTACACCGCAAGCGACGAACGGGCGCACCGGGTTGGTCAACTGGTTCGCGCTGGCACCGTGTGGGTGAATTGCTTCCTGGTCCGCGACCTCACCGCACCGTTCGGTGGCACGGGTATCAGTGGCATCGGTCGCGAAGGTGGCGAGTACGCACTGGATTTCTATTCAGACCTCAAGATGCTGCAAATCAAGGAAGGGACGACCCATGGGTGAAATTGTCGGCGCCGGACTCTTGGCGCATGTCCCGACCATCGTGCTACCTGACGACATTCGCCGTGAACTCAACGATGGACACGAATCCTCCTTATATACGGGCCTTCACGATTTGCGTCGTGAGGTCATTGACGCACTCCAGCCTGACCTGGTCATCGTGTTCGACTCCCACTGGTTTACCACCGTGGAATTCGTCATCACCAGCGCCGACGAGCGGGCCGGTTTCTTTACCTCCGAGGAACTTCCACGGGGTATGTCGTCGGTCCCCTACCGGCTTCCCGGCAATCGAGCTTTCGCCGAACGTGTCGGTGCGCTTGCCGCGCAGACCCCCGAGTGCTGGATTAGCCCGATTGACAATGCGCACTTGCCCAACACCTACGCCACGCTCAACATCGCCGCGTTTCTCCAGCGCGGTGACGAGGCGTGGCTCTCCGTCAGCACGTGCCAGACCGCCGAGTCCATTGACTTCGCGACCGTCGGACGAGTGATTGGTCAAGCGATTGCCGAGAGTGATCTTCGGGTCGTGCTCGTCGCTTCTGGGGCACTCAGCCACACCTTCCACAGTCTGCGCACTCTTCGCCAGCACGAGGCGGCGGGCGAGGAACATATCTACTCCGACGCCGCGCGCGAATGGGACCACCGCGTTATCGAGGCCCTCGAATTAGGCGACCACGCCGCGGTACTTCGCGACCTCGATGACTTTATGAAGGTACGGCCCGAAGGACACTTCGCCCACTATCAGATGATGGTCGCCGCCCTCGGCGGGGCTGCCTGTACTGCCAAGGGTCGACGGTATTCCGAGTACGAAAACGCCATTGGCACCGGTCAGGTGCATCTCTGGTTCGATCAACCAAGTGAAGGATGGACACACGTATGAGCTACCCCCAAGGACTTCCCTTTCCCCGAACGGCCAGTGGTGGTGCCTCGCTCTTACCCCAGTTGCCGTGGCACTACAGCGGCGACTTGCTGACCGTCGAGTACCGCACGAACCCCGACAATGTACGCAAGGTACTCCCGCCCGATGTCGAACTCGCCAACGACGACGAAGACCCCGGTGCAGTGGCCTTCATCTGGGCCGACTGGCAGAGCTGCGGCGCTGACTACGAGGAGTTACTCGATCCGGTTCGTGGCCAGTACAAGGAGGCCTTTGTCGTCGTGCGCTGTCGTTACGAGGGCCAGCTCTACAGCCGCTGCGTCTTCATCTGGGTCGACAAGGACTTCGCGCTGATGCGCGGCTACCTGCAGGGCTACCCGAAGAAGTTCGGGTCCATTCATCAGACGCGACCAATCACCGTTGGCTCAGCCGGTCCACGACTGGAACCGGGTGGACGTTTCGGTATGACCCTCGCCGCCAACGATCGCCGTCTCGCCACCGCCACGGTGACGTTGGAGAATTCGGTAACGAGTAATGGTTTCGTCAATGGCCACCCAATGCTGCACCACCGATGGTTTCCTCGGATTGAGCTCGACGGTCGCGACTCGCTCAGCGAAGTGGTCACGATGTCGGGGGTGAACGTCGAACTCGGTCCCGTGTACGGCGGTCGGGCCACGTTGGACGTGTTTGACTCGCCCACCGAAGAACTCACGCTGCTCGCACCGGAAGAAATTATCGGGGGCTACTTCCGAAGTGTCGGCACGACCTTCGCCGGAGGGCGTACGCTTCACGGGGTATGAGCCGCCGTATTGCCTCCACGTCCGCCCAAGAGTTGTTGACGACCGAATCACAGATTCGTGCCCAACTCGAAGGCCAGCCCTTCGACTTTGACGCGATGAGTGCCGTCTCAAACATCTACCGAGCCGGCACGGCCGTGCGGACGCATATGGAGCGCACCGTGCTTGGCGAACACGATCTCTCCTGGGTCGCCTTTACCGTCCTCTGGGTGCTGTGGATCTGGGGCAAGCAAGAAACTGGGCACGTCGCCGACGAGGCGGGCATCACCAAGGGCACCCTCACTGGGGTCATCAAGACGTTGGTGGGACAGCAACTTATTCGCCGCACCACCCACGACGATGATCGCCGTCGTGCCTCCCTGTCACTCACTCCCAAGGGCAAAACGCTGATCACTCATCTGTTCCCCCACTTCAATCAACATGAGGCCCTCGCCGTTTCCTCACTCAGCCTCAGCGAACAACGAGAGTTGGCCCGCCTCTTACGTAAGGTGACGAATTCCCTCAATGCCGAAACGGTGTAGAACTTAGGGCAACATCCCCGCGTGCTGGAGCGTCGCCCCCAAAATTGGGGCGAGTGACAGCGTGAAGGTTTTCGTGAAGTGGTACTGGTCGAGGTAGACAAGTGTGGAGCCGACGAGTGCGGGACAGTACGTTGCCGAGCAGTACCACGACGTCTGCGACACGAAGTTGGCGCCCGATGCGCGGGCGGCCAGTGCGAAGTCGGGCTGGTTCATTGCCTGGTTCGGTGCGTTGCGACTCACGCCACAGTGCAACAGTTCTGTCGGGTTAATGGCGACGCACGATGCAGGGTCTTGGCTCGGCACGGGATGCTGCGCCATCAAAAACACGCGTGGCGTGATGGCCACCAGTTGCTTCAACCGAGTTGCCAGATATCCGCTGAATTGCGAGCTGGACAAGATGACGTGATTGAGCGTTTCCGTAAATGGAATTTTGATGAAGGCGACGATGACTCCCCACGGATGCATCGCCGCAATTTTCGACACCGCCGCATTCGCAAACGAAACACAGTTTTTCGAATCGGCCACGCTATAGAAGTCCCACTGCGTAATACTGGCCAGGTCGCAGGCGCTGCGGGCGAGGAGCACCATCTTTACGTGGTGCGCTTTGCCAATAACATCGAGGGCATTGGTCCACTGCCACGCTTGAGAATCGCCAAACAGGACAATGGTCTTTTTCGCGTGAACGTCACCGAACGAACACGCCTTCTCACCTGGCCACCCGGTCAAACCCCCTGGGCCGCTGTAACTGAGAAGACAGCTTCCCCAGCCGCTGAAGTCGGTTGACGCACCCGCCACGCTCGGCGTCGTGGTCGAGGGAAGTGAGGACTTCGTGCTCGCGGCAGCGAGGAGCGAGGACAGTTGCTGGCTCGAGGTAATGACTGGTGCCGTGGCGGCACTGGCGGCCGAGACGACGCCGATACTCAGAAGTGACAATGCAGTGACGCACGCCACGGAGCGGAGGGCTGAGAACATGGAGAGGCCTTTCGAGCACTGGCGATTCACGCGCCAGTCTGCATTACATGACGTGATCAGCGACGAGGAGTTTCTTGAGGAGCGGCATCAAGCGCAAGGCGTACGTGCGCGTGATGTGGTACTGATCGGTGTAGATCAGCGTCTTGTCAGCAACGAGCGGACAGAAGGTGGGGCCGCAGAACCAAGAATCTGTCGGGGCGTAGTGCACGCCCGTTGCGGCTGTCACGACGCGATACGTGTCGCCAGCGATGTCCGGTGCGGCCTGCGAGCGCGACATTGCGCAACCCGTGATGTGGGTCGGATGCGTCACCATGCACGTCGTCGGGTCCACCCCAGGAACTGGGTGCCCGCCGAGGAGTACAACGTTCGGAGTGATGGCGCGCAGTGTCATCATCGTCTTCGATAGTGCTGCCACGTACGCGGCTGTACCAATCGGTTGCTGCTGTAGGTTTTCTGGCGATCTCGGCTTCAAGTCAACGACGACGACCCCGACTGGGTGAAGAGCGGCGATCTCCTTGAGGGCCGCGTGGCGAAACGCCGTGCAGTTTTTGCTGGACTGCAACGATTGGTAGTTCCACAATGGTGCATCGGCAACCTCACACGCAGCGCGTGCGAGCAAAACGACCCGGTAGCCGAGGGCGTGCCCCAACTGGTCAAGGTCATCGCCCCACATCCACGCTTGCGAGTCACCGTAGAGAACAATTGTCTTCTTTGACTGCCACTCCCCCATGCCGCAGTGCGAGACGCCTAGCCAGGATGTGATGGTGGGGCCTGCCGTGTAGGGAGTGAGACAGCCGGCCCATCCGGTGTAGTCGGTGGCTGCCTTTGACAGCGTTGGCGAGACGTTGGTGGGAAGGCTATTCAACGAACTCGCGGCCGTGAGTGCCGCCGTGAGCGCCGATTGCGAGGCGAACGGACGAGGATCGGCGCCACTGGCTCCCGCTACCGAGCACGTCGCCACGCTGGCGACTGCCAGGAGGCCACTGACGATGCTCGAGCACATGATTGATACCAGCGACTTCACAATGCGTTCCTTAATCTCGACTTCTGTCCAAATTTTAGACGCGATGTATGCAAAATCTGAGAAAAAGTTTTCTTTCTTCAATTGTGATTCACCGACAGCCGAGTGGCGAGGGGGCCATCAACGTGGCGACAGCGAAGAATTAGAAAACGTGATCCGCGACGAGCAACTGCTTGAGAAGCGGCACCAATCGAAGGGCAAAGGTTCGCGTGATGTGGTAGCGATTGGTGTAGATCGGTGTGGTGCCGGCAAGTGCGGGGCAAAAGTTTGAACCGCAAAACCACGACATTGGCGAATGAAAGTGAGCACCGGTAACGGCCGCTACTGAGGCGTACGTCAAGTCTGCGAAGTAGGGAATGGCTCGCGCCAGGGAAATACCACAGCCCCGCGTGGCCGTGGGGTGCGCGGACAGGCACGCGGTGGGATCTTCGGGCACAATGGGATGTTGACCCAAGAGAACGACGTTCGGCGACGCCGTCCGCAGTATTGCCACGGTCTTAGCCAAGGCCTCGAGGTAGGAGCCGTTCGAGATAGGTCGTTGATTCATACTCTCGGGCCACAGGGGTCGCAGGTCAGCAACGACAACCGCGGACGGCCTCAGCAACACGATCTCCCGGAGCGCAGCAGTGCGAAAGCTTGTGCAATTCGTACTCGAGGTGGCGGAGTGATAGTCGTACAGCGGTAGGTCAGCGACTTCGCACGATGCTCGAGCGATCACGACGACGCGGTACCCCATTGAGGTGCCGAGAGCGTCGAATGCGGGCTCCCACATCCACGCCTGCGAATCACCAAAGAGAACGACGGTCTTGGCAGATTTCACGTCACCGCGTGCGCACTTCGTGGGGCCAGGCCATGCCGAGAGAGCACCACTCGCGTCGTACGACATGAGGCAACCACCAGTCTTCGTCCAGTCGGCGCTCACGTCCTGCAGGCGAGGAGACAAATCATTTGGCAGGGTCTGGCTCATACTGGACGCGTTCAGGGTGGCGGTCAATGCTCGCTGCGAGGCAAAGGGTGTCGCTGACTTCGTGGAGGCCATGGCACAGTGCGTCGAACCCACCATGGCGAGGGCACTAAGGACGGCGACTACGACGGATCGAACGCTGACGGAGATGCTCACAACTAGACCCTTTGAACAGTGAGTGAAAGTCCATTATACGACAGTCTTTGGTCACTGGAACGAGTACCGCGTCGATGGTCACCACAATGTCCCGCGTTATCGACGAAACTTAGACGTGGCACCACGACATACCCCCCGGAGAGTAACGATGAACACGACGACCCTGCCCAACAGCGCACCGACGACCAAGGGGTCGCTCCGCAAGGACATTCAGGCGTTGCGCGCACTCGCCGTTTTGCTCGTCGTCGCGTACCACGCCAATTTGCCGGTGGTCCACGGAGGCTTCCTCGGCGTCGACGTGTTCTTCGTTATCAGTGGTTTCGTCATTACGCAGTCGCTTGACCACTCCCGCGCGACCACGTTTTGGGGCTCGATTACCGACTTCTACGCGAAGCGCATTCGTCGTATCATGCCCGCCGCCACGCTCATCATCATCGCCACAGTCTTTGCCAGCTACCACTGGCTGAGTTACATCACCGGTGGACACACCGCGAACGACGCCACGTGGGTGGCGGCGTTTGTCGGTAATTACCGTTTTTCATCACAGCAACTTGGGTACTTCACCTCAGCGCTCCCCCACTCGACGCTGCAGCAGTACTGGTCCCTCGCCGTGGAAGAACAGTTCTACGTCGTCTGGCCACTGCTGTTCTTCGGTATTCGAGCGGTGCTGCGACGAAGGAGTCAGACCAGCATCCTGGCGGCCCTGAGCGTGGTGATTGTGGCATCGCTGAGTTGGTGCCTGGTGCAAACCCATCAAAACGCGACTGCCGCGTTTTTTAGCCCCTTCACCCGGGCCTGGGAACTGGCACTCGGTGCCCTCGTGGCCATTGTTGTGCCACAGCTGACCGACCGCGCCCCACGTACTGGTCTCGCCCTCAGCTTCGTAGGGCTGGCCGGCATCGTTGTTCCCGTGTGGTTTCTCTCCGCCACCAGCCTCTGGCCGGGTGCCAACGCACTACTTCCCGTAGTGGGCACGGCACTCGTGCTCGCCGGAGGAACGTTACGGTTGTCATCGCGTGATCACGTGCTCGTGGACAACCCCGTGGTGCAGTGGTTCGGACTTATCTCGTACTCGCTCTATCTCGTGCACTGGCCGGTGCTGCAGATTCCCCAGCAGTATTCGTTTTCTGGCGTGCTCCCTCGCTCGAGTGAACTGGCGCTTGTCGCCCTCTCCGTGGCCCTTGCTGCAGTGATGTATTACGCCGTTGAGAACCCGCTACGCAAGGCCCAGTGGCTGCAGGTTCGTTGGCGAACATTCGTTTTCGGCGCAGTCCTCATCGGCCTCACCTACGCCGCAATTTTCTGGCACCTACACAACTACTAGTCAGCCACTGATTCGCTTACGCCCTCGGCGTTACCGAATCACGCGCCGACAACTCGATCTCGATTTCTTCGATCGGGTAGGTCGGTGTTGTTGGCATTGGCAGCGAGAGAATCGGTCCTATCGGATACGACGTGTCGCGCATCTGCACGAACAGGTGTCGCGTGGAGCGCCAGCGAGCGTAGAGGGCCCGCATCGAACGAGGTGGCTCTTTCGACAGCGCGTCATCTCCTTCAATTTCCTGCCAGAACGAACGTAGGTCA
>CAIKBU010000049.1 GCA_903825765.1 uncultured Actinomycetes bacterium
TGGCGCTCGAGGGCGTCACAGGCTCCTGGCGTACCGGCGAGCATCAGCGTGATCGACGTCGCGTCCACGTCGACAATGGCGGCGCCGGAATTCGCCACCACGTCCGACAGCGGCGTACGGCTGTTTACGTCAGTGCGAATGGTGGCGAGCAAAAGTTCCCGTTCGAGCGCGTCCTTGGGCGCGAGGTCCGAAATAGCCACCACGTTGACGAGCTTGTCGAGTTGCTCCACAATCTGCTCGAGCGGCGCCGATTCGGCGTCCACGACGATGGTGATCCGTGAGAAGCGAGCTTTCGTCTCGGCGGGCGCCACGGCGAGCGAGTAGATGTTGAAGCCGCGTCGAGCGAACAGTCCCGCCACGCGGGCGAGCACGCCCGCCTTGTTCTCGACCATCACCGACAAGATGTGGTGACGAACGGGGGTGTGGGCGACGTCGCCGAGGAAGGGTTCAGGGGCGTTCATTTATGCCTCTCTCTGGAGTGGGTGGACCATGATGTCATCGTTACTGGCCCCCGCCGCGACCATCGGGAACACCTTTTCTTCTGATTCGGTGCGGAAGTCGATAACCACGGGAACGTCATTAATCTCATTGGCCTGTCGGATTGCTTCGTGCATTTCTTCAATGGTGCGAGCCCGTAGGCCAACGCAGCCCATGGCCTGGGCCCACAAGACGTAGTCGGGCAGGTCTGCGGAGAGGTACACCTCCGACTGACGGTTGTCGTAGAACATGGTCTGCCACTGGTGCACCATGCCGAGGTAGGCATTGTTCAAGATGGCGACCTTGATCGGAATGCCTTCGGCGCGGGCCGTGACGAGTTCCTGCGCCGTCATCTGGAAGCAACCGTCGCCGTCGATGCACCACACGGTGCTTTCGGGGCGACCCACCTTGGCGCCGATGGCCGACGGCACACCGAAGCCCATGGTCCCGGCGCCACCAGAGTTGATCCACGTGCGGGGCTCCTCGAAGGGCCAGAACTGGCTCGCCCACATCTGGTGTTGGCCCACCCCCGCCGACACAATGGTCCCGGGTGCGGCGGCCTTGGCGATTGCTTCAATCACGGCCTGCGGGCGAAGGAGTCCGTCGTTCGTGGGCTCGTCGTAGACGAGGGGGTAGGTGGCACGCCATTCGTTAATGCTCGCCCACCAGGCCGTCATGTCCTTGGGTGTGGCTTCGGCACTCTCGAGAGCGTTCAGGGCGTCTTTGATGTTGGCCCGCACCGCCACGTCGGCGCGACGC
Source organism: uncultured Actinomycetes bacterium (assembly GCA_903825765.1). Lineage (GTDB taxonomy): Bacteria > Actinomycetota > Acidimicrobiia > Acidimicrobiales > RAAP-2 > RAAP-2. The sequence continues at coordinate 1,237 of CAIKBU010000049.1, forward strand.
ACCTTGTTGAATTCGGCCTTGTCAATGTCAACGTGCAGAATTTTGGCCTCGGGGGCGAACGCCGGAATCTTGCCCGTCACGCGGTCGTCGAAGCGAGCGCCGAGTGAGATCAGGAGATCCGCACGCTGCATAGCGGTGACGGCTGAATAGGTGCCGTGCATGCCGGGCATGCCGAGGTTCTGTGGGTGCGAGTCGGGGATTGCGCCACGCGCCATCAAGGTCGTCACCACGGGCATGCCCGTTCGATTCGCGAAGGCCACGAGTTCGGCCGACGCGTTTGACTTCAAGGTGCCGCCACCCACATAGAGGACGGGTCGCTCGCTCTGCGCAATGAGCGCAATCGCGGCGTCAATGGCCTCGGCATCGAGAGGGACCTCGGGACGATAGCCCGGAAGGTCGAGCTCCTCAATGCTCGAGGGGTACCACCATTCCATCATTGACTGGGCGAGGTCCTTGGGCAGGTCGACCAAGACTGGTCCGGGTCGGCCCGTGGTGGCCAGGTGAAATGCCGCCGCGACGGCCCGTGGAATGTCGTGAGCAGACGTGATGAGGAAATTGTGCTTCGTAATCCCCATCGTGATGCCGGTGATATCACACTCTTGAAATGCGTCGGTACCGATGGAACCCGAGGCAACCTGCCCAGTAATGACGACGAGCGGGGTCGAGTCCATGTAGGCATTGCCGATGGGCGTCACGATATTGGTAGCGCCAGGTCCGGAGGTGACCATGGCCACACCAGGGCGGCCGGTGGCGAGGGCGTACCCTTCGGCCATGTGACCAGCGCCCTGTTCGTGACGCACCAGAATGTGGCGAATACTCGAGTCGATGAGTGGGTCGTAGACGGGAAGGATGGCGCCACCAGGCAGGCCGAAGATGACTTCGACCCCTTCCATTTCCAGACTCTTAATCAGGGCTTGCGCGCCGGTAAGTTGCACGGACTTCCTTTGTCTCTCTTATACGAAAAAAGGCCTCCCATTTTGGGAGGCCTGCGGTGTACGACGTGTCGCGACCTAGGCCTGAGGGCCTACTACTACTGAAAAGGTCTGCGGGTATGTCACCCTCATTTCTTAGCACAGATTGACCGGCCGAAACAATGCTCGTGGGGTTGACGTCCCGTCAATGACCGACAGTTCATTGCATTCACCGCTCGGGCACTCGTCTGGTGTCAGTGAAGACTGGGGTGCCGAATCGCTGGTACGAGTGCGCGCGACCGTTGGAAATCGCGATCACGACACCGTGTCCGCTTTTTGGCCTTACTACGTCGTAAACTGTCATCGGATTAACATGCAATAAGGACTTTTTCTAGGCATTTATTTGTCAGATGCCAATACTCTGTTGAGTAATCGCTCGGAATGGAGCAAATTATGATTATGTCGAATAGCCTTAATGCCGATAAAACTACTCGGGAATTCGGAACGAGAATCCGTACCCTGCGCAAGGAACTCGCGATGAGCCAGGAAGAGCTCGGCGAAGTCGCCGGTCTGCATCGGACCTACATCGGTCACCTTGAGCGCGGCGAAGTCAATCCCAGCTTGATCAACATCTTGCGTGTTGCGAAGGCGCTGAAGGTTGACCCCTCAAACCTCGTCTCGGGACTCAAGGTTCCTCGCCGATAACTGATTCGGCGCCACACCTCGTTTTATTGTTCAGCCACAGGTAACACTGCAGCTTCGTTCGTCTAGTGAACAGCAGTATCGCGATGCCACTCGCTCGGAGAAACACGCTCTCCCCCTGCCCCCTGGGAGTGAGGGGAACGCTGGTTACCAGATACGAACGCGCCGTTCGGGTGGCAAGTACATCGCATCACCCTCAACAACGTTGAAGGCTTCGTAGAACTCGGGCATATTGCGCACCATCTGGCTCGCGCGAAGTTCGCCCGGAGAATGGGGGTCGACCGCGACGAGCCGGCGGGCTTCTTCTGGACGTGCTTTCGATCGCCACACACTCGCCCACCCGAGAAGCACGCGTTGCACGCCGGTGAACCCATCAAGTACTGGGGCCTCGCGTCCGTCAAGGGCAATCTGGTACGCCTTGAGTGCGATACCAAGTCCGCCTAAGTCGCCAATGTTCTCGCCGATAGTGAAGGCCCCATTGACGCAGACGTCGGGGGCGGCCGACGGTGACAACTGATCGAACTGGGCAATCAATTCGTGCGTCAATGACTCGAACGCCGCACGGTCCTCATCGTTCCACCAGTTTTCAAGATTGCCATTCCCGTCATACTTCGATCCCTGGTCATCGAAGCCGTGCCCGATTTCGTGACCAATAACGCCGGCGATGCCACCAAAGTTGACTGCGTCATCAGCCTCGAGGTTGAAGAACGGTGGTTGCAGAATGCCGGCCGGGAAAACAATCTGGTTCATGACCGGGACGTAGCAAGCATTGACGGTCTGTGGCGTCATGGGCCATTCTTCACGGTCGACGGGCTTGCCCAGTCGGTCGAACATGAGGTCGCGGTAGAACCGAGTTGACGCCGCGATGTTCGCGAGGAGATCACCACGGGTGATGGTGAGTGCACTGTAATCACGCCATTTGTCGGGGTAGGCCACCTTGGAGCGAAAGGCGCTCAGCTTGGCTTGCGCCCGCTCCTTGGTGGCTGCAGTCATCCACGGCAGTTCGGCGATGCTCTGGGCAAATGCCTCTTCCACGCAGCTGACGAGGGCGACCATGCGGGCTTTGGCTTCGGGGGGGAAGTGGCGAGCAACGTACTGCTCACCAATGGCCTCGCCGAGGGCCCCCTCGACCAGCGCCACCCCACGTTTCCAGCGTTCGCGATTCTCCGGTGTTCCAGTGAGGGTGCGTCCAAAAAAGTCAAAGTTCTCGTCGACAAAGGACCGACTCAGGTAAGGGGCCGAGCCCGTCAGAACCTGCCAGGCCATCCACGACCGCCACGCGACGGCATCGAAGTCATCGAGCACGGCGGCCACGCCACTGAAGAAGCTGGGCTGGTAGACAATTACCTCGTCGAGCGCGTGACGGGGTGTCCGTGACGCGTCGGCCCACGCGAGAAAATCAAAGTTCGGCAGCAACGCCGCGACCTGGGCTGCGGTCATTTTGTTGTACCTAAGCTCCGCCTCTCGGTTCTTGACCACGTCCCAGTGGTGGGCGGCGAGGGCCGTCTCGAGGGCGAGCACGTTCGACGCGTGCTCTTCGGCATTGTCGTCGCCGGCGAGCGTGAACATCCGCGCGACGTGGGTACGAAATCCTCTGCGGTGCTCGGCGTACCGCTCGTCACGGTAATAGGACTCGTTGGGCAAGCTGAGTCCCGCCTGGCCCAGGGCGGAAATGTACGACGACGAATCCTTGGCGTCAATGGCGACGAAGTGAGAAAAAAAGCCACTGTGCCCGCGAGCCTTGAGTGCGCCCATCACCTGGGCCAACGAGGACACGTCGACAATGCTGTGGGCGAGCGCCAGATCATCGGCAATTGGCGTGACCCCCAGGGCCTCCAGCGCCTCTTCGTCCATAAATGAGGTGTACAAATCACCGATTTTTTGCTGCAAGGTTCCCACGGGGGAGCCGAGCTCGGCGGCGTCGTCAATTATGGAGCGCACGCGACGAGTCGCCTCTTCTCGCAACACATCAAACGTGCCGTAGCGACCACGGTCATCAGGGATTGACACGTTGTCAAGCCATCGACCATTGACGAAGCGATAAAAGTCGTCCTGGGGGCGAACTGAGTCGTCAAATGCAGCCAGATTGAGGCCCGAAGGACCATACGTCTCGTACAAAGTCATCTCGGAATGCTAGTTCTCCCTACCCTTGACAACAATGGACTGGTGCGCAACAATCAAGCCATGACTACTGCCCTGCTCGTGATTGATGTTCAAGTTGGCGTCGTCGCTGGTGCCGCCGACCGTGACGGCGTTATTGCCCGTATCAACGGACTCATCGCGAAGGCCCGCGACACCAACACGCCACTGATTTTTGTCCAACACCACGATGACTACTTGGTCCGAGGCTCTGATGTCTGGCAGCTGGTACCCGAACTTGACTACCGCACGAGCGACCGGCTGGTAGAAAAAACCTATCGAGACGCCTTCGCCGAGACCACCCTGCTCCACGAACTGCGGCTCGACGATGTCACCAACGTCATGGTCACGGGCGCCCAGAGTGACTACTGCGTGACCACGGTCTCGCACTCCGCACTCGTGCACAGTTTTGATGTCACGCTGGTGACCGACGCGCACACCACCTGTGATGCACCTCTGCCCTCGTCAGTGATGCCCGGGGCCCAGATTGTTGAGTACGTCAACGACCACTTTGCGTCGCTCTCGTACCCCGGTCAAGTCGTGCGCACCGTGACGAGCGCCGAGGTTGACTTCTCCGCTTAGCGTCGCGACTGCAAGACGGCGACGACCGCCTTGCCGTTGGCCTTGCCGCTCGTCGCCTTCATTACCAGTCCGGTGAAGAAGCCGGCCAACTTATCGTCACCATCGCGATAACGTCCCCATTCGTCGGGGTTCAGGGCAATGAGTTCGTCAATGGTGGCTTCGAGTGAGTCACTGGAGAGTTGCTCATAGCCCTTGGCGGCCGCCACACTTACGGGGTCACCACCGTTGGCGATCAATTCACCCAGCACGGCCTTAGCCTGGGTCGCCGATAGCGCCCCGCTTTGTTCCATGGCAACGGTCTTGACGAACGAGTCGCTGCTCAACTGGTCGAGCGATTCCACGCCCGCCAATTCGTTGGCCGCTCGTGACAAGGCGATGGCCACGTCGGCGCCCGCGTCAGCCGCGGCGTGCACGTACCGCTCGAGTCCGAGGTCAATAACGACGACGACCGCGTCTCGCTGGGCATCGGTGGGCGTGCCCAATCGGGTCTCGAGGGCGTGACGCCGCTCGGCGGGCATGGGACCCATGTCCGCACGCACACGCGCCTGCCACGCTTCGCTCGGCGCCAAATCGACGAGGTCGGGGTCGCGGAAGTAGCGGTAATCCTCGGCGTCTTCCTTGACGCGCAGCGTCGAGGTCTCGCCTATGTCCTCGTCCCAGTGGCGCGTCTCTTGGCGCACGGTACCGCCCTCTTCGAGGAGCTCAATCTGACGCAGCGCCTCGTGATCGATGGCGCGTTGCAGTGAACGAAGAGAGTTCAAGTTCTTGATCTCACAGCGTGTTCCAAATTCGGCACCGGGACGGCGAACCGAGACGTTGGCATCAATACGCATCGAGCCCTCTTCCATTCGGCCGTCACTGGCCCCCGTGGCAATCAAAATGCCGCGAAGCTCCGCGGCGTAGGCGCGGGCCTGGGCTGAGGAACGAATATCGGGGGCGGAAACGATTTCGACGAGGGGCACACCGCAACGGTTGTAGTCAACGAGCGAGCGGTCGGCCCCCGCGAGACGTCCCGACCCACCGAGGTGCGTCGTCTTGCCGGTGTCTTCTTCCATGTGCGCACGTTCAATGCGAACACGCGAACCATCCGGCAGGTCGAGGTAACCGTTGGCGTTAATCGGCAGGTCGTACTGCGAGATCTGGTAGTCCTTGCTCTGGTCCGGGTAGAAGTAGTTCTTCCGGTGAAATGTCGAGGGGGCAATCGTGCAGTGCAGGGCCATGCCGATGCGCATGGCGAGCTCCACCGCGTGCTCGTTGAGCACGGGGAGCGAGCCGGGAAGCCCGAGACAGATCGGGCAAACGTTGGTGTTCGGCTCGGAGCCGAAGTGGTTCTCGCATCCACAAAAGAGCTTTGATTTTGTCAGTAATTCGGTGTGAACCTCGAGGCCCACGACCATTTCCCAGCCGTCTGGTAACACGCTCATGCTCGTCCGTCCGCAATCTCTAGAGTGCGTGCCGCGGCGAATAACTGGGCCTCACTTCGACCCGGTCCGAGCAGCTGCACGCCAATTGGCAAGTTGTGATCGCCCCTCCCAAAGGGCAACGACAGGGCGGGGTCGCCGGCCAGGTTGGTGGGGATGGTGAACACGTCATTCAAATACATCGCCATTGGATCGGCGGCCTTTTCGCCGAAGGCGAAGGCGACGTCAGGCGTCGTCGCCCCCAAAATAATGTCGACTTCTTGGTACGCCCTCGCGAAGGCGTTGATCGTCAAGGTGCGAACTTTCAGAGCCTGACCGTAGTAAGCGTCGTAGTACCCCGCGGACAATGCGTAGGTACCAAGCATGATGCGTCGCTTGACTTCGGCGCCGAAGCCCGCCGTACGGGTGGCCTCCATCATCGCCGTCACGTCCTCGCCGTCGACGCGGCGACCGAAGCGCACGCCGTCGTAGCGAGCCAGATTGCTCGATGCTTCAGCGGGGGCGATGAGGTAGTACGCACTCAGTCCCAAGCGAAGCTCAGGAATTGACAGTTCCACAATCGTGGCGCCCGCCTCACGCAGCGCCTCGGCGGCGCCCATGACGGCAGCCACCACGGCGGGTGACGAACCCTCGTAGAGCTCCTTCACCAGACCGATGCGCTTCCCGGCCACGCCGTCGTCAACGTGCGCGAGCAGTGACGGTGATGATTCGGGGAGCGACGTTGAGTCAAGTGGGTCGTGACCAGCGATGACCTCAAGTAACAGGGCCGAATCGGCCACCGTCGAGGAGAAGGGGCCAATCTGATCGAGCGACGAGGAAAAGGCAATCATGCCGTAGCGCGAGACCAGTCCGTAGGTGGGCTTTACGCCCACGATGCCACACAAGGCGGCGGGCTGACGAATAGAGCCACCCGTGTCGGAGCCGAGCGAAATACTGGTCATCGCTGCAGCCACGGCCGCGGCCGAGCCTCCCGACGAACCCCCCGGAACCCTCGAGGGATCGAGCGGATTGCGCGTCGGCCCGTACGCGGAGTTTTCGGTCGACGAACCCATAGCGAATTCGTCCAAGTTGGTCTTGCCCACGGGAACGGCACCTGCCGCCACGAGGCGGTCGATCACGGTCGCGTTGTAGGGCGGACGCCATCCTTCGAGAATCTTGGATGAGCAGGTCGTCGGGATCCCCCGCTGACACAAGTTGTCCTTGATAGCGATGGGAACGCCGGCGAGTGGGCCGACGCTCTCGCCCCGTGCGATGGCCGCGTCAACGGCCTCGGCCATGACGCGGGCGCCGTCGTGATCAACGTGAAGGAATACGTTGAGTTCGTCGTTGCGAGCGGCAATCGTGTCGAGTGTTTGTTCGAGTTCGGCCACGGCCGTCGAGGAGCCGTTACGAACGTTGTCGGCGATACTGAGGGCAGTCTTCACGGGGCTTCTCCCAGGATGCGGGGCACGGCGAATCGCCCACTGTCGGCGTCGGGCGCTTCTCGCAAGAGCTCCTCACGGTCAAGGCTCGGCGTGACGACGTCGGGTCGAAAAACGTTGATAAGTCCGAAGGGGTGAGCCGTGGGCACGACGCCGTCGAGATCGAGGGCGCTCATGTCATTGGCGTGCTCGAGCACGTTGCCGAGTTGCTCAGTGAAGAGGTCGAGTTCGTCGTCGCTCAGGGTCAATCGAGCCAGGCGCGCCACGCGGGCGACGTCGGCACGTTGTAGGGGGGTTGTCACGCGTTGATCTCCTTTGCAATGAATTCTAGAACGTGCGCGTTGATACGTTCGGCGTCGTGGTCCACGGTGGCCACGTGGTAGCTCTCTTCGAGCCACACGCGCGTCACCCCGGGCTGGGCGGCCACGAGGGCATCCCCGTTACTGGACGGCACCACGTGGTCCTCTCGACTCGACAACAGCAGGCCGGGAGCGGTGATGTGGGTCAGTACCGCCGCGACGCTCGGCAGGGCGTCGAAGAGTTGTTGGAGGGCGACCAGGGGTGTGAACGACATCGTGGGGGGTCGGCCACCTCCCTTCTTGACGTCGCCGCCAATGGGTGGGCCAAGCACCACGCCCTCGGCCAGCGAAGCGGCCACCTGGTCGGCCACGTGCGCTGGTCGCAGCAATTGGGGGTTGATGACGACGTACGCCGCGACGTCGTGAGTCGCCGCCAGCCACGTGCTCAACGCGCCGCCCATCGAGTGACCAATGACCACCACGTGGCGACACGTCGCGCGCAACGCCTCAAAGTGGGTGACCGCACAGGCGAGCCATTCACGCCACGTGGCGGCCTGCAGGGCATCAATGGTCGATCCGTGACCAGGGAGCAGCGGCGCACTCACCGTGTAGCCAGCGTCAGCCAGCGCTGAAGCCAGCCCGTAGAGCGACCCAGGCACGCTCGAAAAGCCGTGCAGCAGGAGCACCCCGACGGTACCCCCGTCGACGTGAAAGGGCGTTGCTCCCGCCACGGGCGCGTCAGCCGACACCGCTCCTACCCCTCAGTGACGTACACCAGCACGGCGGAGAGTCGCTTCACTACCGTGCCCGCTGCGGGAACCGTTTTCACCACCGTCGTCCAGTTCGGTGAGTGTGAGCCCGGCCCCGTGGTGTCGTAGTAGAGCTGGGCCGTCGCCAGCGCCGCATTGGCCGCGGTGCGACTGAGTCCGGTGAGATCAGGCACCTTGACGTATCCCGCGGGAATCGTGGTCGTCGTCGTTGTCGGCACGGTGGTGGTCGTGCTCGTGGTCGCGGGCACCGTTGTCGGTGTCGCCGAGGGGCCCGACGACACCACGAAGGTCAGCGTTGCCCCGTGCGGTACCGCGATTGGGTTCACCGACGCCAAGTAGTGCACCTCAATAACCCTGCCCGCCGGCACGGACGCACTAGCTCGGCGAGCCGTGGCGGGGCAGACCGCGTGGACTTGCAAGGCGTTGACCAGGGCGACGTCGGCCGCACAGGTATGACCGACCAGCGTGGTCGGGAGCGTCACGAGATTGGCGCCCAGGGAGACCGCGACGTACAGTGAGCCACCGCTCGCCAATGACGAACCAGCCGAGGGCGACTGGGAAATAATCTGATTCGCCGGCACCGTCGACGAGGCCGCGCTCGTCGTGACGTGCACGGTAAAGCCATCACCCTTTACGAGGCTCGCGGCTTCGGCCATCGTCAGTCCCACCACCGAGGGCACCGTGTGTGCGGTGGTGAAGTATCCCAGTTGCCACGCCGCCCCAGCACCAAGGACGCCGACCACGAGGAGGAGCGCGACCACGGCGAATCCCGGGCGCCGGCGCCGGCGCAGCGTGCCCAGGGGCGCGAGGGCCGGATCGCGAACTTCGCGGTGTTTGAAGCCCGGCGCCTGCGGGTCAACCGAGCCAACAATTTCGTCGGGGCGCGGCGGCTGGAACCCCACCGACGTACGAGGGCTACTCGGAGTGAACCCGGCGAGGAGTGAGGGGGTTGGGTCGTTTGATAAGACGAAGTCCTCGTCGTCAGCCACCACGGCCGCGAAGCGGTCCACGAGTTCGCGCGCGCTCAGTCGTTGGGCGGGGTCGGGCACCGAAGCGAGCGCCAAGATCATGTCGAGCGTGCCCAATTCGGGTCGCGAAGGCAGGGGCGTGCGCAGGCGTTCGCGCAACGTGGCCTCCGCGCTGTAGCCGGGGAAGGGGCGCACACCGGTGGCCGCTTCGAACAAGATGAGGCTGAGGGCGTAGACGTCGCTCGCCGCGGTGGCGACCTCACCCAACGCCTGTTCGGGGCTGAAGTACTGGACGTCGTCGCCGGTCACGTACTGACGAAACGCGGTGCCGAGTCCCGACGTGACGGGACTCGCGATGCGCACGGCCCCGTGCTCGTCAAAAAGCAGGTCCGTGGGGGTCAATTCGCCCAGGACAAATTCGTGTTCGTGCAGTACCGCGAGACCGGAGGCGACGTCGCGACCGAGGCGGGCCACTTGACTTGGCGTAAAGACAACCCCGCGAACGAGCTGACGTTCGAGTGAACCATTGGGCAAATACTCCGACACCATAAAGAGGTGTCCGCCCTCTTGGCCACCGTCGAGGACGGCCGCGATATGGGGGTGGTGGATGCCCGCCGCTTTGAGCATTTTGCCACGAAAGGCGCGACGAATCTCCTCGTGCTCTTCGAGTTCCGGTCGAAGGCACTGGACGACAACTTGCCGGCCTAACGAGGCGTCAACAGTGAGATAGGCCTCGGTCGTGTGCCCCACGCCGAGCACGTCGACGACACGGAAACGTTCACCGAAGACGTGATTAGGAGAAAACGTTGCGTTCGTCATAAAACCTCTTCACACTCATTTCTCGCCTTCTGCGAGGGTAGTCGACCACACGCCAGTGCGGAGAAGTACCTCAAATTCGCTGGCCTCAATAAGGGGAATACCAAGTTGGCGCGCCTTCGTGAGTTTGGTCGCACCAGGGGCGTCACCCACGACAACGCAGTAGGTCTTCGCCGAGACCGAACCGGGACAGGTTCCGCCGCGAGCCACGATGGCGGCGGCGGCCCCGTCTCTGGAATAGCCCTCCACTCCCCCGGTTACCACGATGGCGCGACCAGCCAGGGTCGCGTCGAGGTCACTGGCTACCACGACCTCCTCCAGACGGATGCCACTCGCGGTGAGCGATGCGGTTCGCGCCACTGCATCGTCATCGCGAACGTAGGCGAACACCGATTGTGCAATCACTGGTCCGATGCCATCAACCGCTTCGAGTTCCTCGAGGTGGGCACTGGCGAGCGCCTCGTAGGAGGTGAAGGCGCGACTCAGTTCACGGGCCGCCACGGGACCAACGTGGCGAATTCCCAGCGCCACGAGCCACCGACTAAGTGGGGCATTCGCCGCCGTGGCAATAGCGTCAACGAGCCCCCGAGCGGACAGTTCGGCGAAACCTTCGAGACCAAGGAGATCCTCCACGCGAAGGGTAAAAAGGTCCGCGACGTCGCGAATGAGTCCGGCGTCGAGCAGTTGGTGGACTCGCTGCTCGCCGAGCCCCTCGATATCGAGCGCCCCACGCGAGGCGAAGTGAATGATTTGCTGACGTTGCTGCGCCGGGCACGAGGCGTTCACGCAGTAGGTGTCACTCTCGTCGCCCACGCGCTCGAGTGGACCCGAACAGTTCGGACACTGCGCGGGGAACGTCCACGCAGGGCCACGCGTGCGACCCTCCTCGGGCACAGCGCCGACTACTTCGGGGATGACGTCACCGGCCTTTCGCACAATGACGAGGTCGCCGGGGCGAACGCCCTTCTCCCGTACTTGGTCCTCGTTGTGCAAGGTGGCCATTGAGACGGTCGAGCCGGCCACGATGACGGGTTCGAGCACGGCGTAGGGAGTGGCCCGCCCCGTGCGGCCGATTGACACCTCAATGGCGAGTAGACGGGTCGTTCGCTCCTCGGGTGGAAACTTTCGCGCAATTGCCCAGCGCGGGGCGCGCGACGTCGTGCCCAGTCGCTCACGACTGGCGAGGTCGTCGAGCTTGATCACCGTGCCATCGACGTCGTAGGGCAAGTCGTAGCGGCGTGCCTCAAAGGAGGCGACCGCAGCGACCATGGCGTCCTCCCCCGCGACGGAGACGGTCTCGGCGGCCACAGTGAATCCCCAATGGCGGAGTTGACCCAGCATTTGATGGTGTGTGGACAACGCCAGGTTGGCCGTCAAATCAACGACTTGGTAGGCCAAGAACGAGAGTGGCCGTTGGCGAGAAACGTTCGAATCTTTTTGGCGCAACGACCCCGCGGCGGCGTTGCGGGGATTGGCGAACTCCTTCTCCCCCTTCGCCCGCTGGACGTCATTGAGCGCGATGAAGTCAGCCTTGGCGAGGTAGACCTCGCCACGCACTTCGAGGTGGCCCACAACGAATCCCAGCGAGAGGGGCACCGAGGCGATGGTGCGCACGTTGTCCGTCACGTCTTCCCCGACGCGGCCGTCACCGCGGGTAGCCGCCTGCACCATGACACCATCGCGGTAGGTAATGGCGAGGGCCAGTCCGTCAATTTTTGGCTCAACGGAGAAGGTTGGCACGACGTCCTCACCCAATCCCCGTTGCAGGCGCTGGGCCCAGGCCCGCAGTTCTACTTCGTCAAACACATTGTCAAGGCTCAACATGGCCTCAGCGTGGGTGACCGGATCAAACACGGTTGACGCGGGCGCGCCCACCATCGGCGAACTGAGTTGTGTCAGTTCTGGATGCGCGTGCTCGAGAGCCGATCGCTCCTTGACGAGTTCGTCGAATTCACTGTCGGGAATCGTGGGCGCATCATGGACGAAGTAGGCCTCGGCGTGACGCTCAATGGTCGCCACTAACGCGAGGTAGCGCTCGCGGGGCGACGTCATCGAACGATGGCGGCGCCGTCCACCATGGCGGGTTCAGTGAAGGAGTAAAAGACCACCGACTGTCCAGCGGCGACGGGGCGGGCCGGTTCGTCGAGTACCACGCGCCAGCCACCATCGAGGTAGTCGAGCACGCCCGCGAGCGGCGTGCCGTGCGCACTGCACTGAAACCACGCCCGTGCGCCCGGCGTCAGTGGGGTGCGCGCGAAGGTCAGTGAGTTTTCATCCAGGTCGATAGTGGTCGTCAAAATATCTTCGAGACGCCCCACCGTGATGCGTCGTGCGCCGAGGTCAACGCGGGTGACGAATCGCTTTTCACCGTGACGATCGGGCAAGACGCCCTTGCGCTGACCGACGGTCATGAGTTCGGCGGCCGACGTTGTCCCGATAACTGCACCAGACGTCACGTCAA
>CAIKBU010000050.1 GCA_903825765.1 uncultured Actinomycetes bacterium
ACCTCGATGGCCAGGCACTCCCGGGTGAAGATGTCTTGGATGTTGAGCAGCTTGAGTTGTTTGCCGTCACGGGTCTGGTCGAACTGGAAGTCCATGGCCCAGATGGCGTTGGGGCGGATCGGGCTCATGGCCCCGATGTGAACGCCCAGTCCGCGAAGGGGCTTCTGGCGCTGCTGTCGGTTTGCTTGACATCTAGTTTCCAGAGACATCGTCTCTGGGGAAAGATGGATATATGGCAAAGCGATACCCCAAGGAGTTCCGTGACGACGTGGTCAAAGTGGCCCGTCTGCACCAGGCTCCCATGACCCAAATTGCGAAGGACTTCGGCATCTCCGACGCGACACTCTATGAGTGGATGAAGAAGGCCGACATCGAAGACGGGGCTCGTCCGGGCGTTACGTCGTCACAGGCTGAGGAGAACCGTGAACTGCGCCGGCGCAATCGCGTCCTGGAACAAGAGGTCGAGATCCTGCGCCGAGCGACGGCCTATTTCGCCAAGGGCCTCGCCCCAAAATGACCTACCCGCTCGTCCGCGAGTTGGCCGAGGACGGCATCCCCGTCACGGTGACGTGCCGGGTTCTGAAGTTCTCCCCCCAGGGTTACTACCAGTGGCTGAAGACGCCGTGTTCGAAGCGCGACTACGACAACGCGCATCTCACCAACGCGTTGATCGACCTGCACCGCGACGACCCGACCTTCGGTTACCGCTTCATGGCCGATGAACTCGAGCGCCTCGATGAGTTCGTCGGCGAGCGACGGGTGTGGCGACTGTGCTCGGAGATGTCGATCTTCTCGGCCTTCACCAAGAAGGGAAAGTCCGGCAAGAAGCCCGGCGCTGCGGTCCACGACGACTTGGTGCAGCGCGACTTCGCCGCGTCACGACCGAATGAACTCTGGTTCACCGATATCACCGAGCACCCCACGAGCGAGGGCAAGCTCTACATGGCTTCGATCGAAGACGCCTTCTCGGGTCGCATCGTCGGCTATTCGATCGGCTCACGCATGACCCGTCACCTGGCCTGCGCGGCGCTGCGCAACGCGATCGCCCTACGTGATCACCAGGGAACAATCTGCCACAGCGACCGAGGATCTCAATTTCAAAGCCGGGACTTCGTTTTGATGTTGAAGAACAACGGACTCTTCGGCTCCATGGGACGAGTCGGGGCTGCCGGTGACAATGCGCGCATGGAGTCGTTCCACTCGTTGTTGCAGAACAACGTCCTCGACACCAAGAAGTGGGAAACGCGCGAGGAACTCCGCATCACGATCGTTCATTGGATCGAGCGGACCTATCACCGTCGTCGTCGCAAGCGCAGTCTCGGTCGCATGACGCCAGTGGAATTTGAAGCCGTGTTTCAGGCCCTTGACGAAGTAGATGTCGCGGCGTGAGACTATGGAAAGAAACTGTCAAGCAAACCGACAGCAGCGCCGTTAACAAAGTCAGACCAACACAGACTCGAGGGTGCTCATGAAGTTTGTCTCATTGCGCAAGGTGGCCATGG
>CAIKBU010000051.1 GCA_903825765.1 uncultured Actinomycetes bacterium
GCCGCATAGTCGGGGCGTTGCGGACTGAGCCGGGAGGGGTGCGGCACCATCATGAGTCGGGCATGGTGAGAACGACTTTGCCGAACTTACCGGGTCGGGCAAAGAAGTCGTAGGCCTCGGCAACGTCGTCGAGGTTGAAACTCGCCGCGAGTGGTACGTGGAGCGTGCCACTACGCCACAGGGGGAGAATCTCGGCCCTCATCAATGACGCCAGTTCCGTTTTTTGCGCGTTCGTTCGTGCCCGCAAGGTCGAGCCGGTAACGGTGGCTCGCGTCGTCATTACCCGGCGTAGATCGAGTTGTGCTGTCGCGCCACCACCAACGCCAAGGACAACGACTCGGGCGAAGGGGGCGAGGTGGTGTTGAGCGACCTCGAGGTGCACGGCACCGATGAGTTCGAGTACGACGTCGAAAGTGCCGGCGTCGGTGAGCTGGTCAATCGTTATGACCTCACTGGCACCAAGGTCGTGCAGGGCGTCGACGTGAAGACGTTGCCGCACGACCGCCGTCACGTGCGCCCCTCGACTTCGGGCAATCTGCACCGCGGCGGTGCCCACGCCACCGGGTGCCCCCGAAATCAGCACTCGATCACCGGCACTGACGCGGGCCTGCGTAATGAGGGCGTCGTAGGCGGTGGAAAAGGCTTCGGCGAACCCACCGGCGTGGGGGTCGTGAACGTGGTCGGGGACGTTCAAAAGATGAGATACCGGCACGACGACGTGCGTCGCCTGCGCTCCGCCACCCACGATGGCGCACACGCGAGCCCCACGCCAGTGTTCGTCGACTGCGTCTCCGAGCTGCTCAACAACGCCCATGAGTTCGAGGCCAGGAATATCACTGGGTGAGCCTGGCGGCGCGGGATAAAAGCCGGCACGTTGGAGCAGGTCGGCCGCGTTTATGCCCGCGGCGTGGACGCGCACGAGTACCTGGCCAAGCCCAGGCGCCGGGGTGGGCCGCTCCTCCACGTGAAGGGCGGCGTCGGTAATAACGACGGCACGCATGCTCTTAACCTAAGCGCCACGCGGAATGAGTCGGCAGTACAGTAGGACTATGACCCTGTACTCCATTCCCCTGCAGACGCTTCACGGTGAGCCCACGTCGCTCGCGGTGTACGAAGGTGAGACGTTGCTCATTGTCAACGTGGCCTCGAAGTGCGGCCTCACGCCGCAGTACGAGGGACTCGAGGCACTGCAGAAAGCCTACGGTGGCAAGGGGTTCAGCGTTATTGGTGTGCCCTGCAACCAGTTCATGGGGCAAGAGCCCGGCACGGCGGAGGAAATCGAAACGTTCTGTTCGACCACGTACGGCGTCACCTTCCCCCTGCTCGCCAAGTGCGACGTCAACGGTGAGCAACAGCACCCGCTGTACGGCTTGCTCAACCAGGTGAGCGATGACGATGGCTACGTGGGTGACATTCGCTGGAACTTCGAGAAGTTCCTCGTAAGCCCCGATGGCTCAATCGCCCGTTTTGCCCCAGTGGTGACGCCGGAGGACCCCGCACTCGTCGCCGCCATTGAGGCGACACTCGTTTAGTTGAGCGTTCGACGAAGCTGGGCGTACGTGGGGCGAAAGCCAAAATTCGACCACAGCACTTGCGCCTTGAGGTTGGAGACATGCCAGCGCACCTCGGCGTACTGGTAGCCCGCTTCGGCTGCGTCGTTGAGGGCGGTGGTGACAATGTACTTGCCGTAGCCGCGACCTCGTGAGGCCGGCTCCACCGCGACGTCACTCACGTAAAGCGAGTTGTCGTGCGTTCCTCGAAGTGCCGGAAGCGGAAACGTCAAACAGTGGGCCACGGAGACACCGAAATGGTCAAGGAAGTAGGAAATCGTTTCGGGGTCTTCGAGGGTTTCGCGAAGATCTTCCTCTTCTTGCGCCCGAACCGCCTCGCTGAGAGCCTCAACGTCGGTGCCCTGGGCGACGTCAATCATGGCCTCAAAGGCCAAAATCGTGACGAGGTCCTCGAGCGTTCCGCGACGAATCGAAAGTGACTCGTCGGCGTACTGAGAGGGGTCGGTAAGGGTGGATGCGTTAATTTCGAGGCCGCCGCGGACACTCCTAACCTCGTAGCCTCGGGCAATCCACGCCTCGACTTCCGCTCCGGCGGGTACCCACACGACGTGGGCCACCACATCGCTCGATCGCCAATACTCCTCGGCGACGTCGAGCAACGCCTCAAGATTCTGGTCGAATTCATAACTCCAACCATCCGGACCCGTAAAGGCCTGCCGACCGCCCCGCGGCTCATCGACGATGGCGCCGAACAGGTGGCCAGCGAACCGACCGTTGTTGTCTTCGACCCACGTGGGATCATTTGCGCCGAGCAATGACTGTTCGAACTCGACGCGATGAAATCGATTTGAAACGAGCGGCTCGCGGCGGGCGTGCTCGTCAAGGCGGTCCGCCACGCGACGAGCAATGTGCGTCACGTCACTAGGGAGTAGTCGACGTACGGGAGACATGCTCCCCAAGTTAGCGATATGCGAGAATAGACATGTGACAATTGACGCAACGCTCTTCGACATGGACGGGCTCTTAATTGATTCCGAAATCCTCTGGCATCAGGCGGAAGTCGAGATTTTTGGAGCCTTGGGAGTTCCTCTCGAAGACGCCAATGAGCGCTCAACGAAGGGTCTCTTTGTGGGAGAGGTCGTCAATTACTGGTTCGCTCAGTACCCCTGGACCGGCCCAACCCCCGACGTGGTTGTCGCCATGTTGCTCCAGCGAGTGGGCGATCTCGTCGAGGAAAAGGGAGTGTTGCTGCCTGGGGCACTCCGGGCTATTGACTTGGCGAGCGAGCGCGGCCCCGTGGCCCTCGCGAGTTCGACGCCGATTGCCCTCATTGAACGGAGTCTCAATCATTTCGGAATTCGAGACCGCTTCGCGACGCTGAGTTCGGCGGAATTTGAACCGTTCGGGAAGCCTCACCCCGGTGTTTTTCTAACGGCGGCCGCGTCTATTGGGGCCACTCCCACGTCGTGTCTTGTCTTCGAAGACAGTGCCGCCGGTGTGCTCGCCGCAAAGGCCGGTCGGATGACCGTGGTCGCGGTACCCGTAGCGGCCGATCGACCGCTCCCGGCCTTTGGGCTCGCCGATCTGGTCTTGGCGAACCTCGACGAACTGTCGACGGCCTGGCTCGACGACGCGTTTGGTCGCTGAGATGTCGAGTCTGAGTACGCTTAATTGCCATCCATTGAAGGAGCACCGTGTTTCGTCCCGTTAGCGCTGAACTTGATTTTGTAGCCATTGAAGAAGCGGAACTTGCCCGTTGGCAGGCCAACGATGTCTTCGCTCGGACGCTGCGCGAGCGTGAAGGTGCTGAACCCTGGGTCTTCTACGAGGGGCCGCCGACCGCGAACGGAAAGCCGGGACTCCACCATGCGTGGGCTCGCGTCTACAAGGACTTGTTCTGCCGCTACCAAACCATGCAAGGCCACTACGTCGCTCGTCGTGCTGGGTGGGACACGCACGGACTTCCCGTTGAAGTCCAGGTGGAAAAACAGCTCGGTATTTCTGGCAAAAAGGCTATTGAAGAGCAGGTGGGCATTGAGGAGTTCACGCGACTGTGTCGTGAATCGGTGATGACCTACGTGGGTGAGTTCGAACGACTCACGACCCGCATCGGGTACTGGACCGACATGGAGCACGCGTACTTCACCTACCACCCCGCCTACGTTGAGTCGGTATGGTGGCAGCTCCAGCAGCTCTTCGATCGCGGCCTGCTCTACGAGGACCTGAAAGTCGTTCCCTACTGCACCCGCTGTGGCACGGCCCTGTCCAGTCACGAGCTCGGCCAGCCGGGTGTCTACACCGACGAAGTTGACGAAAGCGCCTTCGTGCGCTTGGCCATCACCGACGCCGAGGCTCACTCGGGCCTCCACGGCGCCACGCACCTCGCCGTGTGGACGACGACGCCGTGGACGTTGCTGTCGAACGTGGCCGTCGCGGTTAATCCCGACATCACCTACGCCGTCGTCAATGGCACGGTCATTGCCGAAGCGCTCATCGAATCACTCTTTGGCGAAGGAGTGACGGCTGACGCCACCCTGCCCGGAAGCGCGCTGCTCGGTGTGCACTACGCCCGTCCTTTCGAGGACGTCGCCTTCCCCGAGGGCGTCGACGCCTGCTTTGTGGTGGGGGCAGACTACGTGACCACCGACGACGGTACCGGTCTCGTGCACCAGTCACCGGCCTTCGGTGAAATTGACCGGGTGGTGGCGAGGCAGAACAATTTGCCGACACTCAACCCCGTCGGACCCGATGGCTGTTTCACCGACGCCGTGGGCTGGCTCGCCGGCCGTAACGTCCGCGAAGCGAACCACGACATCAACGACGAGCTCGGTCGCCGGGGCCTGCTCATCAAGCGCATGGACTACAGCCACTCACTGCCGCACTGCTGGCGCTGTGGCACGGTCTTGATCTACTGGGGTAAGCCCAGTTGGTACATCGCCACGAGTCAGTTCAAAGAAGCGATGATGGCCCAAAACGCCACCATTGACTGGCATCCTGGTCACATTCGAGATGGGCGCTTCGGCGAATGGCTCTCGAATAACGTCGACTGGGCCCTCTCGCGCGATCGGTTCTGGGGCACTCCACTCCCCATCTGGCGATGCGCTGAGAAACACTTGACCTGCGTTGGTTCACGGGCGGAACTCTCCGAGCTCGCGGGTCGCGACCTGACCGACATTGACCCGCACCGTCCCGTGATTGACAGCGTCGTGATTGCGTGTCGCACGTGCGGCGGCGAAGCGCACAGAGTCGAACCGGTCATCGACGCGTGGTTTGACTCGGGTGCGATGCCCGCGGCGCAGGTGGGGTATCCCCACGTCGCTGGCTCCGAGGCCGCCATGCAGTTCCCCGCGCAACTTGTGGTGGAGGCCATTGACCAGACGCGTGGTTGGTTCTACTCATTGCTCGCCGTGAACACCCTGGTCTTTGGCGCCACGCCCTATCAGCACGTGCTCTGCCTCGGTCACATTGTTGACGAAAACGGCAAGAAGATGAGTAAGTCACAGGGCAACGTCATTGACCCGTGGGAGGTCCTCAATACCCGGGGTGCTGACGCGCTGCGCTGGTGGATGTTCTCGCAGGGCTCACCGTGGACGTCGACGCGCGCCAGCCTCGCCGCCATTGACGCGTCGCTCCGTGACACGCTGGCGACACTGTGGAATACGGTGTCGTTCTTCACGACCTACGCCTCGTTGAATGGTTTTGATCCCACCGACAGTGACATTCCGGCCATCGAGAATCGTCCCGCGATTGACCGCTGGGTGCTCTCACGCCTCGAAGACGTCACTCGCACCATGACTGCCGCCCTCGACGGCTACGAGCCCCTCAGCGGCACTGATGCGTTGTCGGGTCTGATTGATGATCTGTCGAACTGGTACGTCCGACGGAGTCGTCGTCGTTTTTGGCGTACCGACCCCAAGGCGCCGCGGACTGATTCGTTGGCCGCGCAGGCCACCTTGCTCGAGGTCCTTCAGCGGGTGACCTTACTCATCGCCCCACTGTGCCCCTTCATCGCCGAACGCCTCTACAGCGAACTCTTCGACGTTGACGACACCGACTCTGTGCACCTCGCGCTGTGGCCAAAGGGTGAGCCCGAGCGCCGCGACGAAGCACTCGAAGCGTCAATGGACGTGGCCCGTCGCTTGACGTCACTCGGGCGGGCCGCCCGTGCCGAGGCCGGTGTCAAGGTTCGCCAGCCCCTCGCCCGGGCGCTCGTCTTTATTCCGACGGGTGATGCCCTTCCACCGGAGGGCATCGTTGAAGAAGAGTTGAACGTTGACGTGCTCGAGTACGGATCAGAACTCGCCGAAGTGTTGTCCTTCGAGCTCGTGCCGAATTTTCGCGCGGTTGGTCCCCGCCTCGGTGAGGCCGTGAAGGAACTTAAGCCGGCGTTGGCTGCACTCGACTCGGTGGTCGCCGCCGCCGCCCTCGAAGGGGGCGGCAGTGTGACCGTGACGCTCTCCACGGGAGCCTTCGCCCTCACGAGTGACGACCTCGAGCTGCGCGTGAAGAGTCAAGGGGGCTTCGCCGTCTCGCGCGAAGGTGGCGAAGTCATCGCCCTCGACCTGACGCTCGATGAGGGCCTCCGTCAGCGGGGGTACTTGCGTGACGTCGTGCGTCAGGTGCAGGACCTGCGCAAGAACTCGGGCCTCGACGTGTCTGATCGCATCGTTTTGTACGTGAGTGGTCTTGATGATCTGCGAGAAGGCTTCGCGACGTTGGCGAGTGAAGTGTTGGCGGTCGAGGTGCGTGAAGCAGCCGGACCGGGTGAGCCGACCACCCTGGACCTCGACGACGAACGCGTAGCGTTCGCCTGGATCGAAAAGGCCTAAAGGGCGGTATTGATTTTGCTGAGGAGCGCCGCGAGCTGCGCGCGCTCCTCGCAATTCAGACGATGCGAGAGTTGCTCGTCGAGGTACGCCAGATGGACGGTCAGGGCTTCGTTGAGCTTCTGGTCGCCGAGTGGCGTCATGGTGATATAGATGGCTCGACGATCAGTGGGGCAGTCCTGGCGCTCCACGTAGCCGGCCTCGACGAGTCGGTCAACCAAACGTGTCGTACCACCGGTCGAGTGGACGATGGCGTCGGCGATTTCGCTCATCTTGAGGCGATGGGTCGTGGCCCGGCGTAGTTGCATGAGCACGTCGAACCACGCGAGTGCCAATCCACATTCCGCGTCAAGCACCGAGGCGAACGAACGCGACAA
>CAIKBU010000052.1 GCA_903825765.1 uncultured Actinomycetes bacterium
CGAAGTCCGCCAAGCGGTCCTCATTGGCTACGGGGCCACGAATGACGACGCCCCCGTGGTGGCGCGTCGCCGTCGAGCGTCCCTGCGCGCCAGCGCCGAGGCGCCACCGACGTCGGGGGTTCGCGCGGCGCCCGCGGTACGCTTCGTGGCCAAAACCATGGGTGTTGACCTGACGACGGTCACGGCCACTGGTCGTGATGGCGTCATTACCCGTGAGGATGTTGAACAGTCGCTGCGCCCCGTCGAGATCACCACGCGAGGCGCCATCGACGACGCGTCGTGGTTTATGGGTGGACCGCTCGCCAGTTGGCACGACGGACCCCTTGAAGAGCGCCGTCGAGTGCGCGGTGTGGCGAAGGTCATGGCTGAGTCAATGACGCTGAGCGCGTCGACGATTCCGCAGGCCACGGCCTTTAAGCGCGTGGACGTGTCAGCCACGATGCGTTTTCTCGCGCGCACCAAGACGGATCCGTCGTACGAGGGCCTTCGTGTGTCGCCCCTGACCGTGATAGCACTGGCGTTCTGTGACGCGATTCGCGCCTTTCCGGCCATCAATGCCGCCTTCGATCCCGCCACCAACGAGGTAGTTATCCGCCGGTCAATCGGTCTAGGGATTGCGGCGGCGACGCCACGCGGGTTGCTGGTGCCCACCATTCGCGATGCGGATCAACTCACAACGCGCGAGATGGCGCGGGCACTTTCTTCGCTGGTCGCCGAGGCACGAGCCGGCACGACGACGCCGGCGGCGATGACGGGGGCCACCGTGACCATCACCAATGTGGGGCCCTTCGGAATGGACTCGGCGGTGGCACTGCTGCCCCCCGGTACCAGTGCCATCTTGTGTGTGGGTGCGGTTACGCCGACCCCGTGGGTGGTGGACGCGGCACTCGCTATCCGCGACGTCGTCGAACTGTCGTTGACCTTTGATCACCGCCACATCGACGGTGCGCTCGCGTCGGCCGTTCTCGCCCATGTTGCGTCGTTTCTCCACGACGCCCCACTCGACTAACGCGTCGTGAGTACCTCGAGCGCCCGCTCGGCGTGGACTTCCATGGAGAATTCTGACGAGATGACCGCCACGATGCGCTGATCAGTGCCGATGGCGAACGTCGTGCGCCTCACTCGAAGAAAGTCAAGAGCGCGCTTCACCCCATAGAGCGCGGCGACCTCGCCTCGCGGGTCAGAGAGCAGCGGGTAGTCGAGTCGGTTCACTTCGGCGAACTGGGCTTGTTTGGCCACGTCGTCCATTGAAATGCCGATGCGCTGCACACCAGCGGCCTGGTACGCAGTTCCCATGTCGCGGAAGTGGCACGATTCTTTGGTGCAGCCCTTCGTCATGGCGGCGGGGTAGAAGAAGAGAGCGATTGGTCCGCGCTCGAGGGCGCTGGAGAGCGCGAATGACGCCCCGTCGTCGGTCGTCAGGGTGAAGTCGGGTGCGAGGTCGCCGGAGTGCATACCGGCACCATACCGGTTCAGGCGTCGAGTCGGAACCCGACGCCGCGAATGGTGACGAGGTGGATCGGGTCCGCCGGATCGAGCTCGATCTTCTGGCGCAGCCGCTTAACGTGGGTGTCGAGCGTGCGGGTGTCGGAGAGCTGCAGACCCCACCACAGTGTGTCGAGACAGACTTCGCGAGTAACGACCTGCCCTAAGCGAGTGGCGAACAGGGCGAGGAGGTCAAACTCTTTTCGGCTGAGGTCGATGTCCACACCGTTGCGCGTCAGGCTGCGTCGGTCAAAGTCCATGCGCATCGGGCCAAAGGTGATGACTTCTTCATCGGTGGGGGAAGCAGGGCGACGCAACACGGCGCGCATACGAGCGATCAGTTCGCGCAGTCGATAAGGCTTGGTGACGTAGTCGGCCGCGCCGATCTCGAGGCCGAGCACGATGTCCACTTCACTCGTACGGGCCGACACCATGATGACCGGGGTGCGCACTGAGTTGGCCACCTCGCGACAGAAATCAATGCCCGAGCCATCAGGCAGCATCACGTCGAGGAGAATCAAGTCGGGCTTGGTCGAGGCGAGGAGCTCACGAGCCTGCGCCAGTGTGCTGGCGCTCACGACAATGAAGCCCTCAACCGTGAGGCCGACATTGAGCGCGTCTTGGTAGCTCTCCTCGTCCTCGACAACGAGAACGACCGGGCGGCCGTCGCTATCGGAGGCGACTGACACGGTACTCCTGGCGAATGATGGCGTCACGATGAATAACCAGGGAGGGTGAAATAGACAATGACGCCACAGTTCCACGCTAAGGGGTGTGAGTTACCTCAAGGTGAACTCGGGGCGACACCGCAGTAGTTTCTCTATGAAACTAGTAGGAGTTATGGATTACCAGCGAACGGTAAAGCCCTCGTAGGTTGAGGACGACGCTTGGTACGTGCCCACAACTTGGCACCCTCCCGTGGTGAAGCACCGCAGTCCGTAAATACCACCGCCGGTGCCGACCGTCGTGGCACCGTTGGGCAACGTAAGGGGCTGGGGGGCACCCCAGGTGGTCGCCGTTTCGCTAATGATCATCGTTTGGTAGTTACCAGCACGATCCACGTACGCCGCCGCGGCCGTGCAGGCGCCAACGCTGGTGCACGAGACGGCAATAACGCCACCATTGGCCCCGGCGTACATGGCTCGAGAAGGCAGTGGCAATGGTGAGGCACTCTGCCATACACCGTTGACTTCATTCACCAAGAATCCTTGGTGGAGTGCGGCCTTGGTGGTGTAGTCGCCACCAAATGCGCAGTTACCGAGTGAGGCGCACGAGATGCCCTTGTAGCCCCAGAGAAATGTCGCCGGGTTGGCACCGGCGTCCGCGGGCAAGGCAACCGACACGGCACGCGCCCAGACTCCCTTGGTCATCGTGGCCGCCATAGGGAACTGGGCTCCCGTAGTGGTCGTGTAGGTCCCGATAACGGTGCAGGTAGCCGGTCCGTAACAGGTGATTTCGTTGAAGGCGGCACCCGCATAGGCCGAGGCGTTGGAGGGCAGAGCTATCAACTGTGCCGGACGCCAGACCCCGCGAATGCTGGTCACCACGAAGGCGTGGGTAACGCCGGCCGAGTCGACGTACCCGCCGACGGCTTCACAGCTCCCGACCGCCCAACAGACGACCTGATTGAACGTCACCTGGGGGTTTTTGTTCTTGTTCACTGGGAGCACGACGGCACTGGCACTTCGCCACACTCCGTTGACTTCATTGGCGACGAATCCTTGGGTAGCGAAGGTCGAGGCCGTGGTGTTGTAGGTGCCAACCACCACGCAGTTTCCGACGCTGGCGCACGTAATGGCGTGGGGTTGTGATTGGAGCCCACTGGAGGGGGCGTTCGTCGGCAGGGCCAAGGACTGCGACGGGCGCCAGGATCCGTTGACCTCATTGACCACCATGGTGTGCTGCGCACCGGCGGCATCGAGGTAGGTGCCAGTGGCAGCGCAACTGCCCGCGCCTGCGCACGACGCGTCGTAGATCGACACACCTTGGCTGCGAGCGACGGGTCCGTTCGGAGGCGTGACTTGGACGCCGGTCTGCCAGACGCCACCTACCTCGTTGATTAGAACCGCTTGTTGGTTGTTATTACCGTCGTTGAACGTGCCACCGGCGACACAGTTGCCGAGCGAGAAGCAGGCCATGGCGGGAAGATAGCCCTCGAACACACCGTTATTCGGCGTCGGCAACGTCAGTGCCGTGGCGGCCGGCAACGGCGTGACGCTCGTGGCGCTCGCGAGGCTGGGTGACAGCAGGGTGCTGACAAGGAGAGAAAGTGCGAGGGTGCGAGCAATAATCATGGGGCTCCTCAAGGGGGAGTGGACGACGTACTTCCACTGTCACTTCAGTATAGGAATGAGACGCTCGCGTCGGCGGGGTGAGACACAGTGGCGATCAGCACCCGCGTTACCCCGCCGAGACCTACTACTGCCACTAAGAACTTGTTTCAGGCGACGCCAGTCCTGGTCACGACGAATGGGAGATCATGGTTGAAATTGTTCTCGTTGAAGATGAGCGGGACATGGTGGACCTCCTTTCGACGCACCTGAGTGCGGAGGGCTACCAGATTCGGTCCGCCAATTCACTCGCCTCAGCGGTGTCGGCGGTAGCCCAGCGAGAGCCCGACCTGGTGCTGCTCGACATCACGCTCGGGAACGATGACGGCCGTGACGTCTTGCGAGAAATTCGACTGCTCAGTGACGTGCCGATCATTTTCTTGACGGGTCGAGGTCTCGAGTCGGACCGAGTCGCGGGCCTCAAGATGGGCGCCGACGACGACATCGTGAAGCCATTTTCACTCGGCGAACTCAGCGCCCGCATTGAGTCAGTACTTCGCCGGGGGCAGAGTGTTCCCCGCATAACCGAGCGATCGGTCCTCACGTTTGAAGACCTCTCAATTAATGAGAGCACTCGTGAGGTGCGCGTACGGGGTGACATTATTGACCTCACGGCCAAGGAGTATTCGCTCTTGGTCTTTCTTGCGCACTCGCCGCGTCAGGTGTTCTCTCGTGAACAGCTGCTTGAACACGTGTGGTCCTCGTCAGGCGAGTGGCAAAACGAGGCAACGGTGACTGAGCACATTCGTCGATTGCGGCACAAAATTGAGGTCGATCGCGACGCCCCCAAGCGCATCGCAACCGTGCGGGGCCTTGGCTACCGCTTTGAACCAGTCGTCTCCTAGGGGCGAGCGGCCCGTTGGGCCAATAGTTGGTGCACCGCGTCCACGAGCGCGCTCGGGCGAAAGGGCTTCGAGAGGAGCGACACGGTAGGGCCGAGTCCGTCGAGACCACGTGCGTCGGCAGTGCCCGACACGAGCACTATGGCGAGATCGGGATAACGCTGTCCCAACGTTCGGGCTAATTCGACACCAGTGAGTTCGGGCATCATGACGTCACTCACCACGAGCGTCACCTCGGCCGTAGTCGGGTCGACCGAGACGTCGAGCGGGTTGTCGTACAGGTGGACGAAGCCCAGTTTGCGATTGTTGTGGTACGAACCTGAATCGAACGTTGGCGCATCAATGACGTTTTCGGTGTGCACAAGTTGAACGCCTTGGGCCAGCGACTCATGGAGTCGGTGGAGTTGCGGGGCGCGGTGATACCCGCGACCCTGGTGTGAGAGCAAGGTTGCGCTGTCGCTCGACCAGGCACAACCGTCACTCACGTACAACATGCCAACGGCCACCACGGCATTGTCATCGACGACGCCGTAGTACTGGAATCCTGCGACGTCGAGTGGCGCACCAAACCACGACCGAAACATGCGGGGAAGGCCCCACGCCTGACAGTTGATGCTCGCGATAGCCGGGAGATCCGCTTGCGTCAGACGAACGATGTCGACGGCACTTCGAGGGGGAGGTCATTCAAGAAATGCACGTTTTTGGCAATTCGATGCGGCTGGGGCACGAGACCTCGTTCCTCGAGCCAGTGGATCACTGCTGGACTGGTATGAGGTGTAGTTTCAATGACGAATCGCGATTGTTGGTGGGCCCGGTAGAAATCGAGGAGTGC
>CAIKBU010000053.1 GCA_903825765.1 uncultured Actinomycetes bacterium
ACCACCGCGCACCGGGCCAGGGTCTCGGGCGCAACTTCACGGGCGGGCGCGACGTTCAGAATGAGTCGCCGAGCACGCAGCGCCACCGCATCCACGATTGAGGCATCAACTTCCATCTGGGCGAGCACGACGTCGAAATCATCAAACGTGATGTCGTCAACGGTCAGGCAGGCATTCGCCCCCCGAGCCACCACAATGATGTTCTCCCCCCTCTCATCCACAGTGATGAATGCGGTGCCCGTGGGAACCTCACTTCGTTGCATCAGTGAGGTCCGAACACATCGCTGCTCGAGGTTGCCGAGCAGCCAGTCGCCGGCCTCATCAGCACCGACGCAAGCAATCAACGTCGTGTCGACGCCGAGTGCCGCCAGGGCGGCCGCTTGGTTCGCCGCCTTGCCACCCGGAAGCCTGATCGGATCCGAGCCCACGATGGTTTCACCCGGTCGAGGCAAAGCGACACATCGCACCACCACGTCAACGTTGGCGCTTCCGACTACGCCAAGGCGCAGCGCGGGGCTCGTCATTACGAAGCCGGCAGGAAGGCGTTCGTGTAGTACGTGCTGGGGGCAGGTACCTTCGTAATGAGCTGGATGCTCTTGAGGGCGTTCGCCAAGGTGGACCACTGTGCGTTGGTCTGGGTGAAGTACTTACCGGCGGCGTTCTTAAGGAATGGCACAGTTAGCGCCCAGCCCTGCTTGTTATACGCCGGGGTGTAGCCACTCTTGGGGTAGGCATTGGTGAAGTCGGTGGCCGCGGCCGTGGGATTCGCCGCAGCCCACTTCGTGGCCTTCGAGACTGCACCCATGAAAGCCTTCAATGTGGCGCCGTTGGCATTGGCGTAGCTGTGCGTGGTGGCGTAGACCCAAACGGGGATGTTCGGCGCACCGACGGAGGTGCCGAGCAACGTGGTTTCCGTACCCTTGGTACCCGAGCCGGTGAAGCCTGGAATTTCGTAGTTGGTCGTTGACGTCGAAACATTGACCTTGCCCGCTAGCAAGTCGGTGAGGTCATTACCCGTCGGGTTCGTGACGATTTTGACCTGGGAGGTGGTCAGACCCGCGAACTTCAAGACGAAGGGTAACATGGCGTTCGTCCAGGTATCGCCGTACGAGAAGATGGTCTTACCCTGCAGTTGCGACTTGATCTTGGCTGCCGTGAGCGATACCCCTGGCTTGGCGAAGAGGGCCCAGTTGTTAGTCATGGAGTAGTTGCCGATTGATTCGACGGGCACGCCGGCGCTGACCGCTACGCCCATGTCAGTCGTGGTGATGAAACCAATGTTCGCGCCACCCGTGGCGAGCAACTTCGTCGTCGTAGACGTATTGGGTGGGAAGATTACGTTGACCTTGAGACCAGCCGCCGTAAAGTAGCCCAGCTTCTGCGCCACCACAATGGGAGTCAGTTCAAAGTCGGGACCAGGAAAGTCGTAGGCGAAGGTCACCGTCTTGAGTGACGTGGCTGATGCGCTACCCCCAACTGAGGCCACGAGGCCAACGGCCGAAAGTGCGACGGAGAGCGCGACTGCGCTGAAGCGACGAACGAACATAAACATCCCCCTACGTAGGTGTCGCCATTCAGCGACTACTGGTGACGTTAGTCCCGCCGACGCCATCTCGCAACGACGTGTCGCCACTGCCGCGCGGTCGTGCGGCGTTGCCATGGCGTGGCCCATACTTCGAGTCCGACCACCAGCAAGAACCAACTAATTCCGATAATGGTCATAAGGATGGTCGTCCCGTACACACTCGCCACGTCAAAGTTTGCGTTGGCGTGTTGTTGATACTCAGCCAGGTTTGAACCAGTCGAACTGGCGAGTTCACCAATAATCGCGCCGGTCACCGCGTACGTTGCACCAATTTTTAGTCCACTAAAGAGTGGGCTCACCGCGGCGGGCATTTCAATCTGCCAGAACGTTCGCATACTGCTCGCGCCGTAGACCTTGGCGAGGTTGAGCAAGTCACTATCGACGTGGCTCAGGCCGTCAACGATAGACACGGTGACGGGAAAAAAGACGATCCAGGCCACGACGATGATGATCGGTTTGATGGTGAGACCAAAGATGAGTACCAGCGGCGTCGCGAGAGCAATGCTCGGCACGGCCTGCGACAGTACGAGGAGTGGGTAGATGAGTTTTTGAATGAACGGAATTTTCGCCATGACGACGCCCAGGACAATGCCCAGGGTTGCACCACTTACGAAGCCGTAGATGGTCTCTCGAATAGTTCCCAGCACGAGTGGTGACAACGACGACCAATTCACGGTGATGGACCTGAGCGCGGCGAGTGGGCGCGGAGCGATGTAGGACTGGACGTGAAAACCAACGACGATGGCCTGCCAGACCACGAGGAGAAGCACAATGGACAGGAGCGGGATTCCGATATTGCGAAGGGCCTTACGCACGACGATCTCCGTGCAGCAGCTTCATAATTGTGCTCTTTTGTTCGACGAACGCCTGAGTGGTGAGCGAGTCGAAATTCCTAGGTCGAGGGATGTCGTTGGTCAGGTCCGCCACAATGCGACCAGGGCGAGGTGACATCACGAGAATGCGGTCAGAAAGGAAAATTGCTTCATCCACGTCGTGCGTAATAAACAGCACTGTGCGACCCGACTCGCGCCACACGTCGAGCAGCCACTGCTGCATTTCGAGTCGAGTCTGAGCGTCCAGCGCGCCAAATGGCTCGTCGAGGAGTAGCAGCGGGTGGGGCGTCACGAGGGTACGCATGAAGGCCACGCGCTGACGCATGCCACCCGAGAGCGCCTTGGGGTAGTGGTTGAGGAAGTCGCCCAGCCCGTAGCGGTAAGCAATCTCGGAGGCCTGCTGGCGGTCATCGTCGGTTACCGAGCGAGTGAGACGCGCCACCATCGTAATGTTGTCGAGTACCGTGCGCCACGGCACGAGGAGATCCTTTTGCAACATGTAGCCAACGTGACCGGTCGAGCCGACCACATTGGTGCCGTCAATCGCAATAGCTCCCGAGTCGGGTGCGAGGAGTCCCGCAATCAGATTGAACAGCGTCGACTTACCGCAACCGGAGGGACCGACGACGGAAACAAATGAGCCCTCAGCGATCGTCAGGTCCGTCGGCGAGAGCGCCACCGTGTCACCGAACGTTTTGCTAATCCCCGTCAGGGTGAGGAGAGGCGCCGACGTCATCAGGTAAATGTACCGTGTTGAAGGTACTTCGGGAGTGGTGATGACCTCCCAGGGCGGCGGAGACGACCTTCACTCGAGCCTTCACGCGAACGATGCCGAGTAACCTCAATAGTCTTATGGCACTCTCAATTGGCATCGTCGGACTCCCCAACGTCGGTAAGTCGACGTTGTTTAACGCGCTCACGAACAACGACGTACTCGCCGCGAACTACCCCTTCGCCACCATCGAGCCCAACGTCGGTATCGTGGCCGTCCCCGATGCCCGGTTGGCGAAATTGGCCGAGGTTTTTGGCTCGGAGCGAATCTTGCCCGCCTCGGTCACCTTCGTTGACATTGCGGGCATCGTCAAGGGCGCTTCAGAGGGTGAAGGTCTGGGAAATCAGTTCCTCGCCTCAATTCGTGAATCCAACGCGATCTGTGAAGTTGTTCGCGTCTTCGAAGATGACGACGTGATTCACGTCGACGGGCGAATCGATCCGGCGAGCGATGTCGCCACCATTGAGACCGAACTCATCCTCGCTGACCTTCAAACCATTGACAAGGTCATCCCACGCCTCGAACGCGACGCCAAGCGCCTGCCTGACGTTGCCCTCAAGCTGGCGGAAATCAAGAAAGCCCAGGCCTTCTTGAATGAGGGCCAGGTCCTCTCGCGTATCGGAACCGGTGTTGACCACGACGCGCTGGCCGACCTGCACTTGCTCACCGACAAGCCTTTTATCTACGTCTTCAATGTCGACGAGGACACGTTGAGCAACGAGGCACGCCGTGAAGCGCTGCTGGCCTCAGTGTCGCCAGCCCCCGCGGTGATTCTCTGCGCCAAAGTTGAAGCCGAACTGGCTGGGCTCGATGAGGCTGATGCCCTCGAACTGCTCGAGTCCTACGGCCAGCTCGAGTCCGGCTTATCCCAGCTCTCGCGCGTGGGCTTCGCCACTCTGGGCCTGCAGACCTACCTGACCGCGGGGCCAAAGGAAACGCGGGCGTGGACGATTCGCCAAGGTGCGACGGCCCCTGAAGCCGCCGGGGAAATTCACACTGACTTTCAGAAGAACTTCATCAAAGCCGAAGTCGTGGCCTTTGATGACCTCATGGAGCACGGCACCATGGTTGCCGTTCGTGCGGCCGGTAGGGCTCGCATAGAGGGCAAAGAGTACGTCATGCGCGACGGCGACGTCGTCGAATTCCGCGTGGGCGCATAACATAGTTCCCTAGTGGCGGTCGCGACAGAGGTCCTCGCCCTGTGAAGTTTCCAACCCTCTAGGAGAACCATGACCTCGTTCGATTTCAAAGTCGCCGATCTATCCCTCGCCGCGTACGGCCGCGCCGAAATTACGCTGGCCGAACACGAGATGCCGGGCCTCATGGCCATGCGAGCCGAGTTCGGTGACTCCAAGCCCCTGCGTGGTGCCCGCATCGCTGGCTCCCTCCACATGACGATTCAGACCGCCGTCTTGATTGAGACACTCGTGGCACTGGGTGCCGAGGTTCGCTGGGTGAGTTGTAACATCTTCTCGACGCAAGACCACGCTGCCGCGGCAGTAGTCGTTGGCCCCACCGGCACCGCTGACAACCCTCAGGGCGTTCCCGTTTTCGCCTGGAAGGGCGAAACGTTGGAGGAGTACTGGTGGTGCACCGAGCAATTGCTGCGCTGGCCCGGCCACAGCGGACCCACCCTTCTGCTCGACGATGGTGGCGATGCGACATTGCTCGTGCACAAGGGTCTCGAATTTGAGACCGCTGGTTTTGTGCCCGCCGCCGACGAAAGTGACTCCGAGGAGTACCGCGTCATCCTGGCCCTCCTCAGCGACATCATCGGTCGTGGCGAGATCGTCTTCGCCCCCATGGCCGCCGGCATCACTGGCGTATCCGAGGAGACCACGACGGGTGTTATGCGCCTGTACGAAATGGAGCGCGCCCAGACGCTGTTGTTCTCGGCGATCAACGTCAACGACGCCGTGACGAAGTCGAAGTTCGACAACAAGTACGGTTGTCGCCACTCACTCATTGACGGCATCAACCGCGCCACTGACACCTTGATTGGTGGCAAAGTCGCCATCGTCTGTGGTTACGGTGACGTCGGTAAGGGGTCTGCCGAGTCCCTTCGTGGCCAAGGCGCGCGCGTCATTGTGACTGAAATCGACCCGATTTGCGCCCTTCAGGCGGCAATGGATGGGTTCCAGGTCACCACGCTCGAAGAGGCCCTCCCCTACGCTGACATCATCATCACCGCCACAGGCAACCGTGACATCGTCACCGTGGATCACATCTTGATGATGAAGCACCAGGCGATTCTGGGCAACATCGGTCACTTCGACAACGAGATTGACATCGCGGGCTTGGCTTCGCTTGATGGCGTCAAGCGCGAAACCATCAAGCCCCAGGTGGACAAGTGGATCTTGCCGAACGGTCGCGCAATTATCTTGCTCTCCGAGGGCCGCTTACTAAACCTCGGCAACGCGACTGGTCACCCGAGCTTCGTGATGAGCAACTCCTTCACCAACCAGGTAATGGCACAGATTGAACTGCACGCCAACGCCGCCGCCTACGAGAAGAAGGTCTACGTCTTGCCCAAGCACCTCGACGAAAAGGTGGCCCGCTTGCACCTCGACGCGCTGGGGGTCAAGCTCACGACACTCTCCAAGGAACAGGCCGACTACATCGGCGTGTCGGTGGATGGCCCCTACAAGGGCGACACCTACCGCTACTAAGTCCCGACCTCCAGCGGGGCTGTGTAGATTCGAGTGGTAGGCCGTGCAACGGAGCACGGCGTCAGGAGGGATTATGTCCTCGCTCGCGAATCGAACGGTGCTCGACGCCATTGGCAATACGCCACTCCTCAACGTGGATGGTCTTTGGCTAAAGCTCGAGTATCTCAATCCTTCGGGATCTATCAAGGCGCGCATGGCGAAGTTCATCATTGAACGAGCCGAGCGCGAGGGACTCCTTCGCCCCGGCGACACCATCGTCGAGGCGTCCAGTGGCAATACCGGTAACGCCATGAGTATGGTCGCCGCAGTCAAGGGCTACCCGATGGTGGTGATTATGCCCGAGGGGTTGAGTCCAGAACGCTCCGCCATTTCGGCGGCGTTCGGCGCCACCCTCGTCACCGTCGGTACCTTTCACGTCAATGGCGCACTCGAGGCCGCTCGGGAGTTAGGTAACCAACCCGGCTACTTCGCACCCCAGCAGTTCGAATCTGAGTGGAACGTGGAGGAGAATCGCGAGTGGCTCGGACCGGAAATTCTTCGTCAACTCCCCGATGGCCTCGTGCCCGATGCTTTCATTATGGGCGTGGGTACCGGCGGCACACTCATCGGTGTCGGTCAAGCACTCCGCGCCGCGAATCCCGACTTGCTACTCGTCGGGCTCGAGCCGAGTGAGTCCTGCACCATCTTGTGCGGCGACACGGGACTGCACAAGATCGAAGGTATTGCCGACGGCTTTGTGCCAGGTATTTACGCTCGCCACAGCGCCGAAGTTGACGTAGTCGTCGACGTGCACAGTGACGACGCCATTCGCGAGATGCGACGACTCGCCCGTGAGCACGGACTCCTCGTGGGTCCAAGTTCGGGGGCCAACATTGTCGCGGCACGCACCATTCGCGAGCGGTTTCCCGAGTGCCGCACGATCGTCACCATCATGTGCGACGAGGGCGAGAAGTACCTGAGCGAGTATTACTCACCCGAGGTACGTCCCGTCCCCCTCCACACCTTGCTCGTCAGTTAGTTCGGCTCAGAGCGGCGTCACGTAGGCGGCAGAGAGGCCACCGTCCACGAGGAACGTGCTCGCGGTCATGAACGACGAGTCGTCACTGGCCAAGAACAGTACGGCACTGGCCATTTCGTCGGGCTCGGCAAATCGACCCATGGGCACGTGCACGAGACGACGAGCGGCGCGCTCGGGGTCCTTCGCGAAGAGCTCCTTGAGCAGTGGCGTGTTCACTGGTCCAGGGCACAGTGCGTTGACGCGAATGCCCTCGCGCGCAAACTGCACTCCGAGTTCACGCGTCATCGACAACACGCCACCCTTGGAGGCGGTGTAGGAGATTTGCGAGGTCGCCGAACCCATTATTGCCACGAAGGACGCCACGTTGATAATTGACCCCTTACCCTGCTCTTGCATGAAGGGAATGCCGTACTTGCAGCAGAAGTAGACCGACTTCAAGTTCACGTCCTGAACGCGCTGCCAGGCGTCGACGCCGGTCGTCAAAATGGAGTCATCGTCGTTGGGCGAAATGCCGGCGTTGTTAAACAAGACGTCGAGTTTGCCGTACTTTTCGATGGTGGCGTCAAACATGGCGATCACGCTGGCCTCGTCGGCCACGTTCACGTTGACGAAGAGACCGCCAATCTCCTCCGCCAGCGCCGTACCGGCGTCCACCGCCATGTCGGCGACCACAACCTTGGCACCCTCGGCGGCGAAGCGGAGCGCGGTGGCCCGCCCAATACCGCTGGCGGCACCCGTGATTACTGCAACTTTGTCATCGAGACGACCCATTATTCCTCCGTTGAGATAAAGACATTCTTTTCTTCACTGAATGCTCGCAGGGCGTCGGGGCCGAGTTCACGACCGATACCGGACTGCTTGAATCCACCAAAGGGGGTGGCGTAGCGAACGGAGGAGTTCGAGTTGACGCTAAGCGCCCCCGTCTCCACTGCGCGCGCCACACGTAATGCGCGACCCGAGTCACGGGTCCAGATAGAACCCGACAGGCCAAAGGGCGAGTCGTTCGCGATGCGCACGGCCTCCGCCTCATCGCTGAAGCGGACGACCGAGGCCACGGGGCCAAAAATCTCCTCGCGGAAGGCGCGGTCACTTCCGTCCGACGTCATGACCGTCGGGGCCATCCAGTAGCCGGCGCCTTCAGGGGCCGAGCCGCGGAAGGCGACGAGCGATTCGTCGACGTAGCTGCGCACCGTCTCTCGCTGACCCGCACTGATGAGGGGACCCATCTCCGATTCGGTGCTGGTGGGGTCCATGACCTTCATGTTCTTCACGGCCGCCTCGAAACGCTCCATAAAGCGGTCGTAGACCGAGTCCTGAACGAGGATGCGCGATCGAGCGCAGCAGTCCTGACCCGCGTTGTCGAAGACGGCGTAGGGGGCACCCGCGGCGGCCTTTTCGAGGTCAGCGTCGGCGAAAATGATGTTGGCGCTCTTGCCCCCGAGTTCCAGGGTGACACGCTTCATTTGCTCGGCGGCGCCGGCCATTATCTGCTTGCCCACGGGGCTGGAACCGGTGAAGCAGACCTTGCGGACCTTTTCGTTCGTGACGAAGCGGTTCCCGACCGTGGCGCCACCACCGGGCACGACGGTGAAGACGCCCTCGGGTATGCCGGCCTCGAGGGCCAACTCACCGAGTCGCATGGCGGTCAACGGCGTCTGCATCGCGGGCTTCAACACGACCGTGTTTCCGGCCGCCAGTGCCGGACCGAAGCCCCAGCCGGCAATCGGCATCGGGAAGTTCCACGGCACGATGATGGCGACCACGCCCAGCGGTTCGTAGAAGGTGAGGTCAATGCCCCCGGCGACGGGGATCTGCTTGCCAATGTGACGCTCGGGGGCCGCCGCGTAGTAGTGCAGGACGTCGCGGACGTTGCCCGCTTCCCAGCGTGCGTTACCAATAGTGTGACCGGCGTTGGCAACTTCTAGTTGCGCCAGTTCTTCGATGTGCTCGTCCACGATGGTGGCGAAACGGCGCAGGAGGCGACCACGATCGGCGGGGGTGACTCGGCGCCAGGCGTCGCCCACCTCGTGAGCGCGGTCAATCACGCGATCGACGCTCGCAACGTCGTGGAGTTCAATCGTCCGAACGACGGTCTCATTGGCCGGGTTTAGTACTTCGTAGGTGCTCATAGTCGCTCAAATCCTCGGTAGCGTTCCCAATCGGTCACGGCCGCGTTAAAGGCTGCCACTTCAACGCGGGCGGCGTGCGCGTAGTGGTCGACGACTTCGTCGCCGAAGGCCTTACGGGCCATGGTGCTCGCGGCGAAGAGTTCGGCCGCTTCGTGGAGCGTGGTCGGTACGCGCGGCGCATCAGCCACGTAGGCGTTACCCGGGAAGGCAGCCGGTAATTCGAGTTCCTCTTCCAGGCCCGCCAATCCAGCGGCCACCAGGGCGCTGAGTGCCATGTACTGATTCACGTCGCCACCCGGTACGCGGCACTCGAAACGCAGTGAGGGTCCGTGACCCACGACGCGGAACGCGCACGTGCGGTTGTCGAGACCCCAGAGCAACGCCGTGGGAGCGAAGGACCCCTCGACGAAACGCTTGTAGGAATTGATATTCGGCGCCAGGAGGACCGACAACTCGCGTGCGTACTTGAGCTGACCGGCTAAAAAGTGCTCGAAGACTTTTGAAAAACCGTGTGGTCCGTCACCAGCGAAAACGGCGTTGTTGTCCTCGTCACGCAGCGACAGGTGAATGTGGCAGGAGTTTCCCTCACGCTCGTTGTATTTCGCCATGAAGGTCAAACTCACCCCCTCTTGCGCCGCGATTTCCTTGGCGCCCAGTTTGTAGAGGCCGTGTTCGTCCGCTTTGTCCATCAAGTGGTCGTACTTAAAAGCAATCTCGTGCTGGCCAAAGTTGCACTCACCCTTGACGGATTCAACAATCATGCCGGCGGCGCGCATTTCTCGGCGGAGTCGACCGAGCAGCGGCTCAATGCGTGACGTGCCCTGAAGCGAATAGTCAACGTTGTATTGATTGGCCGGCACCATGGTGCGGTACCCGTTCGTCCACGCCTCCTCGTAAGAGTTCGTAAAGACGATGAATTCGAGTTCAGTGCCCGTAAGCCCGTGCCAGCCCCGTTCGGCCAAGCGGTCAATCTGGTGCTGGAGCACTTGTCGAGGTGAAACATCGATGGGCTCGTGATCCGTCGTTTCGACGTCGCAGAACATGATCACGGTCTTTTCGAACCAGGGAACAATGCGAATGCTCGAGAAGTCTGACCGGAAGGCGAGGTCGTTATAGCCACGTTCCCACGAGGTGAGGGCGAAGCCGTCAACCGTGTTCATCTCGACGTCTGACGCGAAGAGGTAACTGCATCCTTCAACCACGCCGTCCTTCAGGTCCTCCATGAAGAAACGAGCGTCGATCCGCTTACCCTGAAGGCGCCCCTGCATGTCGGTAACGGCCGTAATGATGGTGTCGATTTCGCCTGCGTCGATGCGATGAAAGAGTTCGTCGCGCGTAATGCGGCCTTGCGTAGTCATTATTAACCCCCGAGTCCATTCGTTGTGGATGGACCTGCGTCTTCGAATCCTAGTCACGTCGCGCCTGTGACTTCGGCGTCAAAAACCTGAACAGATAGCGAGAATCTGATAAACCTAAACAAAGCATTACACCATCAGTCATCTGACCTAGGGGGGAAACATGGCAACAAATGACCAGTCGGCACTCGCCAAGAGTGACGAACAACTACTT
Organism: uncultured Actinomycetes bacterium; assembly: GCA_903825765.1. Lineage (GTDB taxonomy): Bacteria > Actinomycetota > Acidimicrobiia > Acidimicrobiales > RAAP-2 > RAAP-2. Next base: position 10,576 of record CAIKBU010000053.1, read on the forward strand.
CACGAAATGGGCTACGCCCAGGAGCTCAAACGTGGAATGGGCGGGTTCTCCAACTTTGCCGTGTCGTTCTCGATTATCTCTATTTTGACCGGTGGCGTCACGACGTACTACCTCGGTATGGACGCGGGTGGCCCCTTCGTCATCACTCTGGGCTGGTTCATTGTTGGTGCGCTGACGCTGTGTGTCGGTATGTCAATGGCCGAAATTACGTCGGCCTACCCCACCGCCGGTGGTCTCTACTGGTGGTCGGCCAAGTTGGCCGACAAGAACAAGGCCGGTTGGTCGTGGGCCTGTGGGTGGTTCAACCTGGTCGGCCAGATTGCCGTTACGGCGTCCATTGACTTCGGTCTCGCCTCCTTTTTGGCCTTCTTCATTACCCTCTACGACTCGTCATTCGTGTCGAACAAGTACTGGGTCCTCCTGTTCTACGGCCTCATTTTGACGGCCCACGGGTTGATCAACTGCTTCAAGGTGCAGCTCATCTCGATGATTGCCAACATTTCGGCCTGGTGGCACCTCTTTGGTACGGCCATCATCGTCGGCGTACTCTTCATCGTCCCTTCGCACCACCAGTCAGTGAGTTTCTTGCTCCACCACGAGAACCTGACCGGTTGGACCGGACCCTTCGCCGGCGTCTACTCCTTCGCCATTGGTCTGCTGCTCGCTCAGTACACCCTGACCGGTTACGACGCATCGGCTCACATGACCGAGGAGACCGTCGGTGCCTCCACCGGTGGTCCCAAGGGCATCGTTCGCGCCATCTGGGTCTCGATCATTGCCGGTTTCATTCTGAACGTCGCCATGACACTGTCGTTGCCCAGCGGTTCGGCGGCCTACGGCAAGATTGCCGCTCTCGGCGCTCCGGCTGGTGCCGAAGTGTTCGTAAACGCCATTGGCGACACCGGTGGCAAACTCTTGACCATCATTGCCATGGTGGCCATGTTCTTCTGCGGCACCGCCTCAGTGACGGCCAACTCGCGCATGGCGTACGCCTTCTCGCGTGATGGTGCCGTACCGGGCCACAAGATCTGGCACAAGCTGCACCCCACGAGCCGCACGCCGGTGAACGCGGTCTGGATGTCCGTCGTGGTTGCCTTCATCTTGGGCCTCCCCTCGCTCTACCAAGTCAATGGGGCGTCGGTGGCGTTCTTCGCCATCGTCTCGATTGGCACCGTCGGACTCTACGTCTCCTACGGCATCCCAATCTTCCTCCGCCTGCGCTCCAAGACCTTCCAGCAGGGTCCGTGGAACCTGGGCAAGTGGTCGGGACTTATTAACACCATCGCCGTGGTGTGGGTCATCATCGTGATGTTGTTGTTCTTCGCCCCGGCGTTCTACCCATGGAACACGGCCGTCGACATCAACTGGTCGGGACCCGTCTTCATCGCCGTTATGGGCATCATTTTCCTCTGGTACGGCGTCTCCGCTCGAAAGTGGTTCACCGGACCCAAGATGCAGGGCAACGAGATCCAGCTCGAGAACATCGAAGAAGAGCTCGCCAGCGAAGACTAAGCAGCAAACAAAAATGCCCGGGGGCTTTCGAGCCCCCGGGCATTTTTTGTGTCCTTAGCGATACCCAGCGAAAATGTCCGTCACCACACCCTCGAGTCCCATCGGGTTCGTGACGCGCTTAAAGCACTCCTCGCCCATGGCCTCACGAAACTCGTCCTTGGTCATCTTCATCCAGAACGAGTCGGGACCAATCTGGGACACGTGCGCTGACAGCGCGTCGTACTTGGCGTCGGTGGCGGTGCGGACGTCGATAACTGCGCCAATTTCCTCGTCCGGTGTCCCCATGTCGATCTGGTTGCCCTCTTCGTCGAGTGGGCCCACGTCCGGCTCGCGGTCAATGCCCTGCGCCAACTCTTCCTCGCGCTTGCGGCGGTCTTCCTCTTCCCATCGGGCACGCATAATGGCCATCCGTGAAGCCGGAATGGCGTTGAAATAGAGCGTGGGTTCGTAGTCAATCATGTCGAGCGCCCGCATCGTGATGCGGTGAGCCTGAATGTGGTCGGGGTGGCCATAGAAACCGATTTCGTTGTAGGTCATGACAACCTGGGGCCGTTCCTCCATCAACAGTGCGGCGAGTCGGGCCGCCGCCTCATCAACGGGGGTTGCCCAGAAGCAGTCGGGATCGGCGTTCTGGGGCCAGCCCATCATGCCCGAATCGCGGTAGCCCAGACGTTCGAGGCGATGAATACCGAGAATGGCAACCGCTCGGTCCAGTTCGACGCGACGCACCGCGGCGACGGCGTCACCGTCGTGATGATCGGCGTCGGGCTTGGCTCCGTCGAGTGCATCGCCGCACTCACCATTGGTGCAGGTCACGAGGACGGTGCGAATGCCCTGATCCGCGAGTAGTCGGAAGAGTCCCCCCGTTGACGAGGCCTCGTCGTCGGGGTGGGCGTGGACGGCCAGGAACGTGAGTTGGGTCATGTGAGTCCTTCGAAGAGGTCGTTGGCGGCGGCGAGCGGTGCATCGTCCCGACGCCACGCTAATTGGTAGTACTCGGTACCGAAGAGTAGTTCGAACAGGTGGGGCGCCATCGTGACCAAGTCGGCATTGTCACTCTGCGAGGCGTGCAGCGAAATGGCCTCTTGCTTGAGTGCACTGTGGCGCGAGACATCCATGGTGACCGCTACGGACTCGTCGGCAATATCGGCGACGGCCTCTTCCACCCACGCCGGCAGTGAGAGCGCGGCCGCCCGCGCCTGGGGCAAAAATCGCTCGAGCACACTGCGGGGTGTGACGGGATAGAACAGTCGTCTCGCGGCGCGAGACTTTTCCACGGCGAGGCGTGTGACGACATTGGCCATCACGTGGTCGGGGTGGCCGTAGTAGCCCTGTTCGTCGTAGGTCAGGATGACCGAGGCGTTCTCGTCATCAATCAGGTCGGCAATGACCTGCGCGGTGGCCTCCACGTCACAGTTGATGAATGCGTCGCGAAGGTTGTTCTGGGGCCAGCCCCGCATGCCGGAATCACTAAAACCGAGCGTCACCTGGCGATCAAAACCGGCGAGTGCGCCGGCGATTTGCAACTCGGCCGCGCGGGTGGCGCGGGTGATGAGTGGATTATGGCCCTCGTCCGCCCCACCGCGCCCCTGATCGTCAATGCCAAACTGACCATTGGTGCAGGTCACCAGGACCACGCGGTAGCCCGCTTCGGCGTAGTGAGCAGTGGACCCGGCGGTGAAGAGCGCTTCGTCGTCGGGGTGCGCATGAACGCACAGCAGCGTAGGGGTGGACGTCATACTGCGAGATTAGGAGGTCGCCAACTGAACGATGCGCACCACGAGCAGGGCGCCGGCCACACTCAAGTAGACGAACTGCGCTCGCATGAGGAGTTGACGGGGTCGCGAGGCGGGGGGCGGCGCAAGGAGGGCGAGACGTGGCGTACGCCAGTCGCGGCGATCGCCCGAGTAGGGCGCAGTCGGCACCCGACGTCGCAGGCCAATTGGGAGCCCCACCACGAGTGCGGCGCCGGCCAGCGAGAAAAGCGTGGCGAGGAGCGCGACCACGTTGACGCCGGTGAAGAGCGTGGAGACCATCATGGTGATCGACAGCACGACCAGCGTTGCGACGATGAGCACCGCCACGACATTGAGCCACTTGGTGTTGACCCACGGCCCCATGAGCTCGCGATCATTGCAGAGCAGCAGCACATTGATGGTCGTACTGGGCAACATCAAACCACAGATGGCCTGCACCGCGAGCGTAATGAGACCGAGCGGAGCGTGGGGAATGAGGGCGACGGTACCGGCCAACGCGAGTAGGGCCGCGAAGGCGCCGAAGAACCCTTTGGCGTCACGCAGGCGCGAGTTGAGGCTGGCGCTCAGGGCATTTGACGAGAAGTCACCCATGGCGTACGAACTCGCCAAGGTTACCGCGGCGGCGCCAATAACTGAGGAGTTCAACAACAAGACGGCGAAGAGGGCACCCGACCCGTGGCCAACGTAGCGCGACAGACCGTGGGCCACGCCGAGCGCGTCGTGGAACGACGACGTTGATCCGTGGGGTGACAGGGCCGCGGCGGTAGCCACGATGGCACTGGCGCCCACCACCACAATGAAGGAACCGAGAATGGTGTCCACCCGCTCGTAGTTGAGCCACCGTGGCGTTATCTTCTTGTCCACAATGTTGGACTGCTGGAAGTAGAGCTGCCACGGCGCGACGGTCGTGCCAATAATCGAGATGATAAGCAAGACGGCCGCTGAGGTAGCCCCCCCACGAATACCGGGCACCACGAAGTGGGAAGCGAGGGTGCTGACGTGCGGGTGCGCCGTCCAGACGAGTGGGACGATGACAAAGTTCACCGCGACGAAGAGCATCATGAAACGCTCCCATCGCTGAAATGAACCCGACGCAGTCACCGCAAAGAGCAGTATGACCGCAACCGGCACCGAGACCAGGGGTGAAATCCCGAAATAGCGCATTGAAAGAGAGATACCAATGAATTCGGTGATGATGATCAAGAAATTGAGGAAGAGAATCGACGAGATTGAGACATTGCCCCACGTGCGACCAAAACGCTCACGAATCAGACGACCGTGGCCCACACCGGTGACCGCCCCGAGTCGGGCCACCATCTCTTGGACGACGACCAACACGGGGATGAGCAGCGGGAGGACCCACAGCAGGGTGAACCCGAAGTCTTGTCCGGCTTGGGCGTAGGTCGAGACACCGCCGGCGTCATTGTCCCCCACCATCACGATGAGGCCCGGCCCAATGATCGCGAGGAGCGTGAGAACACGGGCACGAATGCCCTTGCGCGAACCGATGTCGTGCGATCCAATGGAGCCGAACGCGCCGGAGATTTGGTGTTCTTGGTGATTGTCCACGGGTTCGCCTCCTTTCGTCGCGGGTAGTGTCGTGGCGACCACCCGGCGACGAACGGAACGAAGTCCGCCCGAAGGTCGTCAGTGGTCGGTTAGTTGTGGGAATACCGAAGTCGTGGTACTTGGGGGTTTCAGACGAGCCCCCTTTGAACGGTTCGACCGAGGCGACGAGGGCTCATTGCTCCACCCCCGTCATGCCGAACTCCTTGCGCCAGCCTTGCGGCAGCAACTCTTCGAGGAGGTCATCGACCGTGATGACGCCGAGCATGGTGTCGTGGGTGTCATCCAGCACCGGCAACACGGTCAAATTGAAGTCACTCATGACGCGCGTCACGCGGTGAACGTCCCACTGCGCGTGGACGTGACTAATGGCGTTACGAGCGACCGACAGCGCAACGTCCTCTTCGCGAGCCTTGACCAGCGATCCCAGCGAGATGGCACCCACCGGGCGGCCGTCGCCGTCAAGAATGAACACGGCGTGAAGTGACTCGACGGGAACGTTCGACGAGCGAATGGCGTCGAGGGCGTCGCGCACAGTGGCGGTCTCCCCCACGGCAACGTAGTCGGTGTTCATCAAGCCACCGGCTGAGTCGGCGTTGTACGAGAGCAGTTGACGAACCTTGGTCTGCTGGTCGTGCGGCAGACTTTCGAGGATCGGGAGTCGCCGCTCCTGGTCAACCTCGTTGATGAGGTCGGCGGCGTCGTCGGGCTCCATACGCGAGAGCAGTCGCGCCGCCTCAATATCAGTGCGGGCCTCAATGAATTCGAGCTGGTGCTCGGTGTTTAGCTCCTCAAAGACATCGGCTTCGAGCTCGCGATCGAGTCCCACCGCTTCAATGATTTCTTCACCCTCTTCGTGACTCGCCTGCTCGACCAGGTCGGCAATCTGCGCCGGGTGCAGCTTGGCGAGTTTGCGGTACGGGATGCGCAAGCGGGCGGAGGGAACGTGCGAGACGAAGGGCTCGATGGAAGCAAAGTCCACAATGGCCTCCGCTTTGACGCGTTGGCCGAGGGTGCGCCCGAGCACGCGACGAAAGAAGGGGCGGCGACTCGGGTCGACGCCCACGACTTCCCACCGTCCATCAATCTCGGCGATTTCAATCTCATTCGCGATAATCAAGCGGCCGCGCACCAGGTTAATGAGGTTGCGGGCGAGCAGGTCTTCGGCGAGCAGGAGCTCACCGGGGCGGCGCTCGAAGCGCCGAAGGTCGACGCGCTTACCCTGAAACGTCATGCGCCCTTCGTCGAGACCACC
>CAIKBU010000054.1 GCA_903825765.1 uncultured Actinomycetes bacterium
CGATTCCGTGAGGCGTGGGACGCCCTCAACGTCAGCTACGACGACTTCATTCGCACAACCGAGCCCCGTCATCGCGAAACCGTGCAGAAGTTTCTGACCGCGGTCTACGAAAACGGCTACATCTACAAAGACACCTATAGCGGCCTCTACTGCGTGAGTTGTGAGGACTACTTCACTGTTGAAGCCTCCGATGAAGGCAAGTGCCCAATTCACGGTCGCGCCTTGACCGAGATGGAGGAAGAGAACTGGTTCTTTCGCCTCAGTGCATTTGAAGATCGCCTCCTCGAGTTCTACGACGCCAATCCTGAATTTGTCACCCCGCACACCAAGTTCAATGAAGCACGCGCCTTCATCAAGGGTGGCCTGCGCGATATTTCGATTACGCGTAGTTCCATTGACTGGGGCATCACCGTTCCCTGGGACACGAAACACGTCTTTTATGTCTGGTACGACGCTCTCATCAATTACTTGACTGCAATTGGCTACGGCCGCGACGACGACGAAGTTGCTGACTGGTGGCCGGTGTCGCACCACCTCATCGGAAAAGAAATCATCCGCTTTCACTGTGTCTGGTGGCCGGCCATGTGCATGGCCGCCGGTATTGATCCAGTCAGCCACGTCCAGGTCCACGGCTGGCTACTCGTGGGTGGTCAAAAGCTCTCGAAGACCATGGCCGCCGAGGGTGGCGTCCGCCTGACTGATATTTCTCCCGTGTCGCTGACGAATGAGTTTGGCGTTGACCCTGTTCGCTACTACCTCCTACGCGAGACCGCCTTGGGAAATGATGGTGATTTTTCACTCGAGGGAATCGCCGCGCGTTACAACACCGATCTGGCCAACAACCTCGGTAACCTCGTGGCCCGCGTCAGCACCATCGTGGCGGGCAAGTGCGATGGCGTTGGGCCGCGCCCCGAAGCCGACGCGACCCTCCGTGAGGCCGCGGAGACGGCGGTTGCGGCGACGACAGCGGCGTGGGACCGCTTCGCCCCGCACCACGCGCTGGAGGCCACCTGGGGACTTATCGGTGCCACCAATGCGTACCTCGAACAGACGGCGCCGTGGAAACTGCCCGCCGGCGACGAGTTGCGAGCAGTGTTGGGCAACGCGCTCGAGGCGATTCGAATTGTCACCGTTCTCGCGTCACCGGCAATGCCACAGGTGTGCGACACCATTTGGCTTCGGATCGGCTTGACCGGTGGACCCACCGACGTGAACGTCGCGACGAGCACCGTCTGGGGTCAATATGAGCCGGTTAACGCCATTGAGAAGGGTGAGCCCCTTTTCCCACGGATAAAGGCCGACGCGTGAGTTTTTGGACTGACGCGCACTGTCACCTTCAGGACCAGTATCTGCGGGACTGGAAGGCAGAAGGCGACGCTCGAGACGCCCTCACCCGGGCGCGAGCCGCGCAAGTCAATCGCATTGTCGTGATTGGCACTGACGCCGCTTCGTCTGGCGAAGCGCTCGCCATTACGGATCTGTCTGGTGACGTGGAGCTCTTCGCCACGGTAGGACTGCACCCACACCAGGCCACTGAAGACCTCGCTCCAATCGCCGCTTTGGCCCGTGAGGGGCACGCTCGGCTCGTGGGGATTGGTGAATGCGGTCTCGATTACTACTACGAACACGCACCACGAGGCGATCAGCGACGGGCCTTCGCCGCCCAGATTGCCCTGGCCATCGAACTTGACTTGGCGCTCGTGGTGCACGCTCGCGACGCCTTCGACGACCTCTTCGACGTTTTCGCCAGCGAGGGCGTTCCCCCGCGAACCGTGATTCACTGTTTCACCGGCACCCCGGATGAGGCCGAAGGTTGTCTCGAACGGGGCTGCGATATTTCGTTGTCCGGTGTGGTGACCTTCAAAAATGCGCAATTGCTCCGCGATGCGGCCCGCATTGTGCCGCTCGACCGACTGCACGTCGAGACTGATGCGCCATTCCTCGCCCCGGTGCCACATCGCGGGCGAGCGAACGAACCGGCCTACGTGTCATTGGTGGGCGCATTCGTCGCCGAACTTCGCGGTGAGGACGTCGCCGTAGTTCGGGCGGCCACGGCGGCGAATACCGCCCGCCTCTTTGCGCTCCCAGTTTGATAAATAGTATTTCATCAGGTATTTATAAAATACTAAGAAGTTTTTCTGTCTTTTTTGACTCATACTGCGTAGCGTTGTGGAGTCGGCCGATGCCGCTGGCGCACCATCGTGAAGGGGTCGCAACGTGTCGCGTAAAAGTCGCCCACACAAACAATCTGCGGGAGTCACGGTGCTGAGCATCGTCGCTTTGACGTTCAGTACCTTCGTGTCGCCTCTCGTCGCGGCAGCCGCCCCCGCCACGGAAACCCTGCCGAATCTCGTGGGCGAGTCACACACGCAGGCCTACGCCACCTTAAAGGCGGACCACCTGTACTTCGCAACGTCGGGACCGGGATCGTCAACCAGCTCGTGGACTCGGGTGGTCGGCCAGCTGCCCGCCGCGGGCACGGTGGTGCAACTCTTCTCGACCATTCACCTTGACGTCACCACCGCTCCCGTGACGCCGGTGCGCCACGTTGCGCACCATAAGGTACCAACGCCTCACCACGTCGCCCCGCGACCGGTACTGGCACCAATGGCCGACGTCCGAGGGCAGGGTCAGGCCTTTACTAAATGGGTTGTCCGCCACCGGAGATTCCGTCTGGTGGTACTGCGTATTGGACCAGCCGCGGGACAGTGGAACGACGTGCTCGCGCAGCACCCCGCCCCCGGTGTTCGCGTGGCACCGGGCGCACAGCTGATCATTACGGTCCAACGAGTCGTTCCCGCACCCATCGGACAAAAGACCGTCCCGCACGTCGCACCGATAAAAAAGCAAGTACCGCACGTCGTTCGGCACCTTGCACTGGTGGGTCAAGCCACCTGGTATCCCAACACACCGGGAAAGTGCGCCTCGCACTATCTCCACCGAGGTGTCAAAGTGTGGGTACGCAATCTGCAAACCGGTCGTACGATTACCTGCGTGATTAATGACCGAGAAGCATCCGGCGGCCTGCGGGTGGTCGACCTCAGTTCGTACGATTTTTCAGTCCTCGCCCCACTCGCTCGTGGTGTCATACCTGTCAGAGTGTGGTGGTGACTCATTCGCGTACGTCCCTCGGGGACCTTCTTACTCAGTACTCACTCAAGCCGTCTCGAGCACTCGGGCAGAACTTCGTCGTTGACCCGAATACGGTTCGTCGGATCGCCCGCCTCGCCAATGTCGCCGAGGGCGATTTTGTCCTCGAGATTGGCCCCGGACTCGGGTCCTTGACGCTGGCCCTCGTCGAGACGGGAGCCACGGTTGAAGCAATTGAAATTGACAAGTATCTCCTCGAGCCACTTCGTTCAGTAGTCGAACCACACGGGGTCATCGTGCACCACGCTGATGCACTGGTCGCCGACTACGAGTCGATCTTGGCCGGTCGCGACACCGTCGTTGTCGCGAATCTCCCGTACAACGTCGCGACCCCGCTGGTGCTCCACTTGCTCGAAACCGTGCCCTCTATCAAGCGCTTACTCGTGATGGTTCAAAAGGAAGTGGGCGAGCGTTTCGCGGCATACGCGGGTGACGAGGCGTATGGTGCGGTGTCACTTCGGGTCCAATACTTCGCTGATGCCACGGTGGTGGGAAAGGTCAGCCCCAACGTGTTTATCCCTAAGCCCAAGGTTGACTCCGCGCTCGTTTCGCTGGTGCGCCGCCCCGAAGTGCGGATTGATCCGGCTCTGGTGTCAGAGGCCGAGCTTTTTACCGTGGTGCGCACCGCGTTCGCGCAACGACGCAAGATGCTGCGCCGTTCGCTGCACGACTGGGTGACTGAGGGCGTCTTCGAGCGCGCCGACGTCGCCGAAACCCGTCGCCCCGAAGAGCTCACGCTCGAGGAGTTCGCCCGACTCGCGGCGGCCAAATAGTGCTCGCACCCGCCAAATTGACGTGGTACCTCGAGGTAACCGGTGTTCGCGCGAACGGCTACCACGAGCTACGCAGTGAGATGACCACACTCGGGCTGGCCGATGAACTCCTCATTGATCCTGCGGGGGACTCCTTGACCATCCTGGATGGTCCGTCCGTGCCCCTCAATGAGACGAATCTGATTGCGCGCGCGCTCGCCGTGCTCAATCGGCGAGCCGGTGTGGTGTTGACGAAACGGATTCCCGTTGGTGGAGGCCTCGGTGGTGGGAGCGCCGACGCCGCGGCCATCTTGCGCTGGGGTGGCGGCGTGGCCGATGGTGTGGCCCTGCAGCTCGGTGGGGACGTGCCGTTCTGTCAGCGCGGTGGCCGCGCTCTGGTCACTGGCGTGGGGGAGTTCATTGAACCGCTCCCACCGCTCGTCCGTGACGTGACGTTGTTTTTGCCGCCCTTTTCACTCGCCACTCCCGCGGTCTACCGCGCCTATGACGAATTGGTGGCGTCAGGACAGCGACCCAGTGGGCGTAATCACTTAGAGATTCCCGCCAGAACCGTGGAACCGCGGCTGGACGCTGTGATGGCGTGGGCTAACGCGACCTTTGGTCCGGTGCACTTAGCTGGTTCAGGTTCGACATTCTTCCTCGAAGGCCACGTGCAACGTGGTGTCTCGACCTGGGACGTTGAGAGTCCGGTCGGTACGGTTCAAGTAGTGCAAACACAGACAACGCCCGAGGGGCGTTGCTAACTATTTACCAGCAGCTCGACGCTGGAAGCGAGTCCGCTTCAACATCTTCTTGTGCTTCTTCTTGCGCATGCGCTTACGGCGCTTCTTAATTAATGATCCCATGGCTTAGAGAACACTAGTCGAAATTACCGGACTGTGAAAATCAGCCATCGAGAGCCCTCCTTACGCAGGGAGCGTGCCGACGGGAAGCGTCAGGGTGAAGAGCGCGCCACCGAGTTCGGCGTCGCGGCCAACCACGATTTGCCCACCGAACTCGTCAACAACCTGCGCCACGATGGCCAGTCCGAGCCCTGATCCTGGGAGTCCGCGGCTCGAGGGCGCCCGCCAGAAGCGATCAAAAATATGCTCGTAATCGGCCTCGGCAATACCCGGTCCGCTGTCGGCCACGGTCAAGGCACCGTCCACCAAACGGACCCGAATGGTGCCACCGACCGGCGTGAACTTGACGGCATTCGTGAGAAGGTTTGAGACCGCGCGGACGAGGCGGTCTCGTCGCCCATCGATAGCCGTCGCCGTGGTTACTGAGTCGATGGTGATGTGCTTGATGCGGGCGTAGGTGCGAGCCGTTTCGACGCAATCGTCAACAACCTCGTCGAGTCGCAACGAAACAACGGGGCCTTCGGAGCGCTCTCCTCGGGCGAGTTCGCCGAGGTCGGTGATGAGCGTGGCCAGTTCATCAACCTGGGTCACCATGTCGTTGGTGAGCTGGTGGACATCATCGGGGGTGAGTTCTGACGCCCGCGTCATTACCTGGGCATTCGTGCGCAACGACGTGAGCGGCGTGCGAAGTTCGTGGCTGGCGTCGAGGACGAGCTGGCGCTGCAGGACTTGGCTCTCTTCGACCGAACTGAGCAATTTGTTGAACACTCGTCGCAGTCGACCCAACTCGTCGAGCCCGCCTTCATCGAGGCGGCGCGTGACGTCGTTCTCATCCGCAATGGATTCGATGTCATTGGTGACGCTCTCCAGGGGTCGAAGTGCTTGACGCGTCAGCCAAAGGCCCAGTGAGATGGCCAGCAACAGAACGACCGACGCCGCAACGAAGAGATTTCGCAGGAGGTTGCGAAGTTCGAGAACTTGGCCGTTGAACTGGATGAAATAGACCTCCGTACCTCGATTCTGTTCGACACAGATCTGGTTCGAGCACGAGCCCTCAACGTCGAGTACCGCGGGAATCAGCAGTTCGCGGAACCACTGTCCTTGGACCTTGACCGTGCGGTAGATCGTCCGATGCCCGTCGAGGGCTTCGTGACGCACGGTGTCATCGATGAAGGCGGCGGGGACATTGAGTGATTTGCCGTTCGCGTAGACGAAGAGGTTGACGCTGTCTTTTTCCGGACCGTACGGTGAGGACCGTTGCTGGAGTGACTGATCAGCCGAGTGCAGGAGTGCGTTGCGAGACGTGAGAAATGAGGTCGCGCTTAGCAAAAAGACGGCAATGAGGGTGGCCGACACCGTCGCCACGAGGACGCGGGTTCGAAAGGTTAGATTCACGACGGTCGCAGGGCGTAACCCACGCCACGAACGGTCTGCAGGAGTCGCGATTCCCCTCCGTCTTCAAGTTTGCGACGGAGGTAGCCGATGTAGACGGCCAATGAATTGGTACCGGTGTCGAAGTTATAGCCCCACACCAGATCAAGAATCTGATCACGTGTGAGAACATGACGTGGGTGTTGCAAAAAGAGTTCGAGTAATTCAAATTCGATCTTCGTCAACTCAATGGAGCGATCACCCCGCCGGACCTCACGGGTCAGACGATTGAGTGAGATGTCCTCAAAACGCACGAGGGACTCTTCACCCTCGACAACGACGCGACGACGAAGGAGTGCACGCAGACGAGCCAGGAGCTCCGCCAAATCAAAAGGCTTCACCAGGTAGTCGTCCGCTCCGACGTCGAGTCCAGCGACACGGTCGTTTACGGCGTCGCGAGCGGTCAACATCAAAATCGGTGTCGCGTCACCGGCGTTTCGCAGTCGACGACAGACTTCGAGTCCGTCGATGTCGGGGAGTTGGAGGTCCAAGATGATGCCGTCGGGCGCCCGCAGGGCCATGGACCGCAGAGCATCGCCACCACTTTCGAAGAGCTCAACGCTGTATCCCTCGATGCGCAAGGCGCGACCGAGGGAGTTTCGAATCGCCGGATCATCGTCAATAATCACGATTGATGAGGTGCTGGTAGGTATCGCGGTCACGTTCGTCCCTTGGTCGGTGCAACAGGCTCTAGTCTTAAGGCTCGGTATTAAGTCTCTACGGTTCTTCACTAAGAATCTAGGAAGATTGTTGCACGACCGGTCGCGGGTAGTTCAATTGGCAGAACGACGGATTTTGGTTCCGTAGGTTGGAGGTTCGAGCCCTCCCCCGCGAGCAGTAGAGGAGTGACGCTGTGCTCAAAATAGAAGAGTACTTCTTGCCGACGTTGTCGCTTCGTCTGGCGACCAACGTAGCCGTCCCTTCGTGGGAAGCATTCGGGCGCGAGGATGGCATTCTCCGGGCCACTCAGTTGTTGCACGACGAGGTGCTCGTCCGTCGCGCGTGGCCACTTCGAACCTTTGGCGTCTTCGACGTTCCACGGGGTGACCAACCCGGCCGCTACGCCGCCGCCATTGAGGCCACCGCGAATGACGATCACGATGGTCGGACGATGGCGATCGCTGGGGGGTACTTCGTCGGTGTCGAACACGTGGGACCACTGGCGACGTTGGGTGAGTCACTGCGTTGGTTCTACGAGGACTACCTGCCCGGGTCGCCGTACACGCCCCGGCCTGAATCCCATCTGTTTCTCTTTGACCCTCGATTTAGCCCCACGAGTGCGTCAAGCATTCTCACCTTCGGGATGCTCGCGCAGCGCAGCACTGGGTCGCACTGAATCGAGGTAGCTGGCCACGGCCTCGGGTGACTCGCTTTGGAGCGCGTGACCGGCGCCTTCAATAGCCACAACGACATCCGTTGGCCGTTCTTCGGCGAAGGCTCTTCGATCATCGCTGTCAACCATCGAGTCCGACCTTGTGCCGTGCAGGAGCGAGACCGGAAGGGGTAGGTCGTGCAGCGTTGACCACAACTGCGCAGCATCAAACTGCGGTCGCAGACGAGAGGTGTGCACCTGGTGGTGCCAGACCCACTTGCCGTCTTCGCGCTGACGGGCATTGAGCGCCACACCGCGTTCGAGGGACTCGCGCGAACGCGTGGGGTTGTGGGCGAGGGCGCGAGCAACCATGTCCTCGTGTGAATCGAATGAATCGGGACCATCGAGGAAGTCGAGAACGCCTCGAGCCTTCTCGGACCTGGCACCCGGAGTGATGTCGAGGAGGACGAGATGTGACCACCACGTCGGTTGGCGCTGGGCCAACGCGATGGCGCAGAGTCCTCCGAGCGACATGCCCACCAGCACTGCCGGCGAGGTGAGCAGGGGTTCGAGGCCATCACTCAGGACGTCGGCGATGGTCTCGAGTGACGTCATGGCATCGGTGGCGGCGTCGCTCCAACCGTGACCGGGAAGATCGACGCTCACGAGTGGTGCCGCCAGCATGAGCGCCACGGTGTCGAATGTGTGGGCGTTTTGACCAAGTCCGTGCAGAAAGACGAATGTCGGGGCCGCCTCTCCCCACTGGAGCACACTGAGATCACCGCCACGGGTCGCGAGGGCGCGTCGCTCGACGGGCAACACGCTGGGTCTAAGTCCGCGTTCAACCGCCAACGTCGAGAGAAAACGAAACTCATCCGAAGGCGCGGACACCATGGATGCATCGTATCGGTGGGTAGGCCAATCTCTTGTAGCCTTTAGGGCGTGGAAGCACTTTCGAAGCGTCGTCTCGTCGTAGTAACCGGCCGTTGTCACCCCGCTTTGGCGAAGGACATCGCTGACCAGCTTGGTGTTGAGTTGACGGAAGCGCACTTGAAGGAGTTCGCGAACGGCGAGATCCACTGCCGCTTCGATGAATCGATTCGTGGTGCGCACGTCTTCATCGTGCAGACGCACTCCTCGCCGGTCAACGATGCGGTGATGGAACAGTTGATCATGATTGACGCCGCAAAGCGGGCGTCAGCCAAGAGCATTACAGCGGTTATTCCGAACTACGGGTATGCCCGACAAGATCGCAAGTCGGCCGGTCGCGAGCCCATCACGGCGAAGCTCATTGCCGACATGCTCCAGACGGCCGGGGCGAATCGGGTGCTCTCGGTTGACTTTCACTCTGGTCAGATTCAGGGCTTCTTCGATATTCCCGTGGACCACCTCGTGGCTGCCCCAGTCCTCGAGGACTATTTGCGCACCAACGCCGACCCGGACAATCTCGTCGTCGTCGCTCCCGACGCGGGACGAGTCAAGGTCGCCGAGCGCTACGCGACCCACTTGGGCTGCGACTTGGCCCTCGTGCACAAGACGCGACCCAAAGGCACCGCCAACGTGGCCGAGGCCCGCCACATTGTTGGTGACGTGAAGGGCCGCCACTGCGTCCTTATCGACGACATGATTGACACGGCGGGAACGATTGTGGCCGCGTGCGATTTGCTGAAGTCCCAAGGAGCCGGCGAAATCTGGGTCATGGCGACCCATGCCATCTTCTCGCCACCGGCCGTCGATCGACTCTTCAATGCCCCGATTTCTCGCGTTGTGGTCACTGACACCTTGCCCCTCGGGCCGGAGCGTCGCTTTGAAAAGCTTGAGATTCTCTCGATTGCCAGCATTGTGGCCAACGCCATATCGGCCATTTTCGAGGACAGTTCGGTATCGGATATTTTCGGCGGGGAAAACCTGCTGTAGCCCGACTTTTCGCAGGGGCGCTGGTCTGCGATAGACTGAGAACCCTGTGCGCGGCCATTGGTCGCACCAGCCATTCGTCTAAGGAGAAGTCATGTCACAGAGCACGCTGCAGGCGTCCACGACCCGCGAGCACGGGACGCGTAATTCACGCCGTCTTCGCTTGGCCGGTTCTATCCCCGCGGTCGTTTACGGTGTGGGCGTTCCTCCGCTCCCCGTGTCAGTTGACGCCAAGGCCTTCCGCACCGCCGTCTCCGGTGACCAGGGGCTCAACACCCTGATCGAACTCGACGCCGATGGCCAGAAGTTTTTGGTGCTCGCCCGTGAGATTCAGCGTCACCCCGTTCGTGGCACCGTTGCGCACATTGACTTCCAAGTCGTGGACCCGAACGCTGCCGTAGTTGCCGTTGTGCCATTGCACATGATCGGCGACGCCGTCGAAGTTCGTCACGCTGACTGGGAAATCGACCAGCAGATGTTTAGCTTCGCAATTCGCACGCGCCCCGCTCTCATCCCGACCCACATTGACGTTGACATTTCGGACCTCAAGCCCGGTCAGGCAATTCACGTGAAGGACGTCATCTTGGGTGAGGGCGTCGAGGCCGCTGGTGACCCCGCTGCCAACGTCGTGAACACCCGCGCCGGTCGCGCAGCCAAGACGTCCGAGCGCGCGTAGTTCGCCGTGGCTCTCCGGCGTTTTGCCGCGAGTGGCCGACGAGGCAGTGCCAGTGTGCTCGTCCTCGTAGGACTAGCGAATCCCGGTCCTGATTACGAAGGATCGCGTCACAACATTGGCGGTGACGCCGTGCGCTTGCTGGCGGCTCAACGCGGTGTGCGACTCCTAGTGGAATCTCGTCAACGCTGCGTGAGCGCCACCGTGCCCACCCCTCGAGGTCCCGTGACCCTGGCAGTACCCACGACGTACATGAACGAATCAGGAGCGGCCGTCTCGCCGCTGCTGACCAGAACCTCACTCGAGGACCTCCACAATTTTGTGGTCATCCACGACGAACTCGACCTCGAGCCCGGTCGTCTGCAGTGCAAGTTCGGCGGTGGGCTCGCGGGTCACAATGGACTTCGCTCCATCGCCTCAGCCCTCGGCACCCAAGACTTCGCTCGACTTCGCATTGGCATCGGTCGACCAGAGCGCAAGGAGCAAGTTACCGACTGGGTGCTGCGACGACCAACGGGGGAGCGTAAGGCAGCGTTGACTCGCGATACTGACGCTGCTGCGAGCGCCCTCGCCCTGCTGATCGATGAACCCTTTGACGATGCGCAGCGACGCATCAACAGCAGCCGTGACTAACGCGGTTGGCCTTCGCAAGGTACTTGAAACGATTGCTCCCGCACTGAGGGCGGCCCATCGAGCGGGGAGTTTTGCTCCCTCCAGTTACGCCACGCCCCTTACCGTGTCGGCGTACGCCCTGGAGCACGAACACCAGCTCGTGGTCACCGCCACGAGTGCCGAAGCGGAGCTCTTAGCCGAGGGCATCCGGGCCCTGTGGGGTACGAGCACGGACGTCGCGCTCTGGCCGGCGTGGGACACTCATCCACTCGAACGGGTAAGTCCCGATACATCAGTTATGGCCGAGCGGGCAGTACTGCAGTGGCGTGTCACCGTAGGTGACGCCCCTCGCATCATCGTGGCTTCCATTCGCGCGCTGGCCCAAATTCTGCCCCCGGAGGATGCCGTCGCTCCCCGCGTGCTCGAGACCGGTGCACTAATCGAACGCGAATCATTCCTGCGTGAACTGGTTGACCTGGGCTATCGCCGCGAACACCTCGTCGAGCACCGCGCTGAATTCGCCGTGCGCGGCGGCATTGTTGACATCTGGCCGGCCCACGCCGATGAGCCAATTCGACTGGACTTCTTCGGCGATGAAATTGAACGGCTAACGGCCTTCGACATCGGCACGCAACGCTCAACTGGATCACTCGACTCGGCCTTGCTCACCAGCGCGAGAGAGTGGCGCCCCGACGCGTCGACGCGGGCGCGCGCGGCCGATTTGCGCGACGCCGCAATCTGGAGTCGGCCGGTCATTGACAAGATTGCCGCGGGTGACCTCTTTGACGGTATGGAGGGGTGGATGTCGCTCCTCGTCGAGCAACGAAGGACATTGCTCGACTTGGTCGGTGACGCGACCGTGGTGGTGGTGGAGCCCGACCGAGTTCGCGCACGACTAGCCGACCTCCTCGAGGAAGAACGCGATCTAGCGGAAGCGGTAGCGACGACGTGGCAGGCCGATCACGCGATTCCGTTGCTGCACGTCACCGCTGCGGAGTTGCTCGACGACCGTGACGTGTTGGTGCTCGACGGCACCGGGCTCGATGGTGCATCGGCGCACCTTCTGACGTCACCGCCCGTGGTGCAAGGTGACGCGGCCCGCATCGGTGCCCACGTGCGAGGGTGGACGCGCGTCCAGCGCGGCGTCGTCTTGACGAGCAACGCTGCCGCCGTGTCCCGCATGGCGGATCAGTTGCGCGGCGAAGGCATCGAGGTCACCACTGACCCCACGCAGGTGCTCCAAGCTCGCCTGTGCGTTCTCGAATCGACACTGCCGGCCGGTTTTAGTCTCTCGGATCCAGCCGTGGTCGTGTGGAGCGAAAATGACCTCACCGGTCGTCGCGCCGCGCACCGAGTTGCGCGCACGCGCACGAGAAACGTGGACGGCTTTTTTGACGACCTCGCCGTTGGGTCCTACGTCGTGCACCGTCAACACGGTGTCGCCAAGTTCTCGGGTACCACGACGCGAGAGATGAACGGGGCCATCCGCGACTACCTCATTCTGGAGTTCAAAGACGGGCGCGTCTACTGGCCGACCGAACAGTTCGATGCGCTAACGCCCTACTCCGGTGGTGATGCGCCGGCCCTCTCACGCATGGGTGGCGCAGAATGGCAAAAGACGAGAGCCAAGGCTCGCGCGGCGGCCTACCTGGTTGCCCAAGAACTCGTCGACCTCTACCGACAGCGGACGGTTGCGCAAGGGTTTGCCTTCAGCCCCGACTCGGCGTGGCAGGTTGAAATGGAAGACCTCTTCCCCTACGCCCTGACTCCTGATCAGGCCGAGGCGGTCAACGCCATCAAGGTCGATATGGAAACGCCTCGTCCGATGGACCGACTCGTCGTGGCCGATGTGGGCTTTGGGAAAACGGAAATTGCGGTCCGAGCCATTTTTAAGGCCGTGCAAGACGCCAAGCAGGCGGCAATTTTGGTGCCCACCACGTTGCTCGCGAGTCAACACTTCACCACAATTAGCGAACGTTTCGCTGGGTTTCCCGTCAAGGTAGCGCTCCTCAGTCGTTTCGTTGATGACAAAGAAGCGGCCGCCACGTTGGCGGGACTCAAGGATGGCTCCATTGACGTCGTCGTTGGTACCCACCGCATTCTTTCCTCATCCCTGGAATTCAAAAATCTCGGTCTCCTCGTCGTCGACGAAGAGCAGCGTTTCGGTGTGACGCACAAGGAGGCCATCAAAACGCGTTCGGTCGGTGTTGACGTGCTCACGTTGTCGGCGAGCCCGATTCCTCGTACGTTGGAAATGGCCTTCGCTGGTATTCGCGACCTGTCGATGGTGACGACGCCGCCCGCCGATCGACGCCCCATCTTGACCCACGTAGGTGAGTACAGCGAAGCAGCAGTAGTCGAGGCTATTCGTCGTGAACTACTGCGTGAAGGCCAAGTCTTTTTCGTCCACAACCGCGTCTCCGATATTGACGAGGTGGCTCGCCGCATCGGACAACTGGTGCCCGATGCTCGCATCATTGTCGCGCACGGCCAAATGGATGAAGGCACACTCGAGCGAGTGATGATTGACTTTTGGGAGCGACGCTTTGACGTGCTGGTCTGCACGACAATCGTCGAGTCCGGCATCGACTTGCCGTCGGTGAACACGATGATTGTCGACCGCGCCGATCGACTCGGCCTGGGTCAGCTCCATCAGTTGCGTGGACGCGTTGGTCGAAGTGGCCAACGCGCGTACGCCTACCTGTTTCACCCCGCCGACAAGACGCTGAGTGAAACGGCCTTCGAACGTCTGCGCACGATTGGCGACAACACGGCCCTCGGCAGCGGTTTCAAAATTGCCATGCGCGACCTCGAAATTCGTGGCGCCGGCAACCTGCTCGGCCATCACCAATCGGGGCCAGTGGCCGCCGTGGGCTACGACCTCTACATGCAGTTGGTTGCTGAGGCGGTCGCCGAAGCCAAGGGTGAGGTGGTGACGAACGTGGAGCCCATGACGCTCGACATTCCCGGCGAGGCCAGCCTGCCCAAAACCTATGTCGAGGCCGAAGACGCGCGTCTCGAGGCATACCGCCGCCTGTCGAGCATCACGACGATTGAAGAGATGCGTGACTTGCGCGAGGAATGGCTTGACCGATACGGTGCGCTCCCCGCCGCGGCACAGGGCCTGATCGACCTCGGCGAACTTCGTGTCCGTTGCCTCGCCTGGGGGATTCGCTCACTGCAGGCCTTGCCGGCCAAAGTTGGCATTCGCTCTACCCCTCTCCTGAAGGCGTCGCCGGTCGTCCTGTCGATGAGCCAACAGATGCGACTTCGTCGCCGGTTTGGATCAGGTCGGTACAACGAAGAGACGAAGGAACTCAAGATAGACCTCACTGCGGCCCAGACATCGGCCGCTGGAGTTCTCACCCTCCTCGAGGAACTTTTCGAAACAGCCAACTGACTAGCATCGAAGCATGCGTCGAATGCTCGTTGTCCTTCTTTTGTGCCTCACCGCTACTGCGTGGTTCGGCGTGAATCAGCGGTCCTCCGCCCTCGTGGTTGATGGTGTCACCGTCACCAGCGCCGAACTCGCCTCCGAGCTACGCACCGTCTCGGGTACGCCCGTCGTGCAGTGTTATCTCTCGGAGCTCTACCAAAACGGCTTCACCACGGGTGCGGCGAGCGCGTCGGTGAGTGCGAGCGCCGTGGCGGCGTGGACGGGAGGGCGCGTCGAAGGAATGGCCATTCGCGACTACGTACGCCAGCACTACCACCACGCACCCACCACGGCCGAACTCGCGACGGCCACGTCCGCCTTTGAAGGTGAACTAACCTCACTCGCTGCGCAGCATTCGCTCCGCTGCCCCGGCACCGCCGCCCAAGCAGTCGCGGTGATGCCCGCGGCAATGCGAACGACACTCATTGAGAGTCAAGCCGATTCGATGTACCTTATTTCGCACCTAAAGGGCACCATTCCCCTCACGGTTCCCGCCCTCAAGCGGTACTACAACCAGCACCTTTCGTCCTTTCATGAGACGTGCATCTCGGTGGCCCTCGTGCCTCACGCGAAAGTTGCGACCTTCCAAAAAGCTGTTCGTCACGGTATGAAAATCGAAGCTTCGGCCGCGAAGTATTCGGTCGACCCCTCCGCCAAGCATGGTGGCTTCTACGGATGTTTGACACCGTCGTCGTCGGCCTACGCCGCAGTTTCCGCTGACGTGGCGGGCCTTCCCTTGCGGACGTGGAGTAAGCCATTCAATTATGCCAATGGCAAATTCGGTCTCTTCGTGGCGGTTCGCTCGCAAGGTGTGCAGCCCTTTTCCAGTGCCGCGAGCACCGTGTTAAGTCAGGTCCGAAACGCCAATGCCGCGAACGCGTCGAAGTTGACGTCGACGTTGCTCTATTCGGCGGTCGTTCACGTCGACCCCTCTCTCGCGGTGTGGCAGTTGACGAGTAGCGGTCCCGGTATCGGCCCACTGGCACAGCCGGCCCTGATTGATGTCGGTGCGCCGACGCTCTTTACGGCGACCACCGCGCCGACCTACCGGTGAGCAACGGCGTCGTCCGCGTCGTTGGACTCGGACCCGGGAGCGGTGATCACGTCACGCGCCGTACGTGGTCGCTCATGCAAACGGCGCCGGTGGTGCGCCTGCGAACTCGAATTCACCCTGCCGCCGAAGCCCTGAACCATCCGAGCTACGACGAGTGGTACGACGAAGCTGATTCTTTCGAACTGCTCTACGGCCGCATCGTTGATGATCTCGCTGGGCTCGCGGCCACCTCGCCAAATGGCGAAGTCCTCTACGTGGTGCCTGGTTCCCCAGTCGTTGCGGAGCGGACTGTTGAGATGCTGCGAGAGCGGGGCGATATCGCTGTCGTCTGTGAGCCCGCGGTGTCCGTTATCGACGTCGCCTGCGCCGCCCTCGGAATTGATCCGATGACCGCCGGCGTGCGAGTGCTCGACGCACTCGAAAGTACCGAGCCGTTCCGCGGTCCTGGTCCACTGCTCATCCTTCAGACGTACTCGCCCGAAGTGCTCGCGAGTGTTGCCGACCGGCTTCCACCCGACACCGAGGTCACGGTGCTGCATCACGTGGGGCTGCCCGACGAGCAGCTACCGGTCATGACGGTTCGTGAATTGCCGCGCTTTGGTGCGGCGGATCACTTGACCTCGCTCTGGGTGCCGGGACTGCGCACGGCGGGGGAGGCCATTGACGACCTGGTGAGTTTTATGCGTGAACTTCGGGCGAAGTGCCCATGGGATCAGGAGCAAACACACGGCTCGCTCACCCGCCATCTGCTCGAAGAGTCGTACGAAGCCCTCGACGCGTTGACCGCCCTCGACGCCATGATTGAGGGGGGCGATGAAGACGCCACCATCGTGGCGCACGCGGAAGAAGAACTCGGCGATGTGCTGTTTCAAGTCATCTTTCACGCGGAACTCGGTGACGAAGAGTCCCGCTTCTCCTTCGCCACGATTGCCGATGCCGTTCGCGACAAACTGACCCAGCGTCACCCCCACGTCTTTGGTGACGTGGTCGTGCACTCGAGCGATGACGTGGCCGCCAATTGGGAAGTGCTCAAGGCCGTCGAAAAGGGTCGCACGAGCGTGCTCGACGGTATTGCGTGGGACTTACCGGCGCTCGCGCTCTACGCCAAGGTGGCCGCGAAGGCCAAAAAGCGGGGGATTGACCTCACCTCGAGTGAAGCGGACGAGGACGTCGTTGGGTTGCTCAACGTCGTGAATGCGGCGCTCGACGAGGGGGTCGATCTCGAGGCCGCCCTGCGCCGTTACGTCCACCGTTTGGCGGCTCTCGTGCGCGATGCTGAAGAGAGTTCAGTGGCGAGCACCGAGGCGTTGTAACCTTGGGGGCGACCCGATCCCCCCAAGGAGTCCCTATGAGTGCAATTGAACTAGTCCGAGGTCGTCAGATTCTTGACTCTCGCGGTAATCCCACCGTTGAGGCCGAGGTATTCCTCTCGTCCGGTGCGCATGGTCGCGCCACTTCGCCTTCGGGCGCCTCGACTGGCATGCACGAGGCGGTTGAGCTGCGCGATGGCGGCGACCAGTGGATGGGTAAGGGCGTCATGACGGCCGTCACGTACGTCAATACCGAAATCAATGACGCACTGGAAGGCTGCGAGGCCGACGACCAGCGCGCCATCGACCAGGCACTGATTGACCTCGACGGCACCCCGAACAAGGCCCGTCTCGGCGCCAACGCCATTCTCGCCGTGTCGCTGGCCGTCGCCAAGGCAGCCGCGATGGAGGCTGACCTGCCGCTGCACCAGTACCTCGGTGGCGTTAACGCCCACGTTCTCCCCGTACCGATGCTGAACGTGATCAACGGTGGCGCGCACGCCAAGAACTCCATTGACTTTCAAGAATTCATGGTCATGCCCATCGGCGCGAGCAGTTTCTCAGAAGCGCTGCGCTGGGGTACCGAGACGTACCACGCCCTCAAGGCCGTCTTGTCAGCTCGCCACCTCGCCACCGGTGTCGGTGATGAGGGTGGATTTGCCCCCGACCTCGAGAACAACGAAGAGGCCGTCAAGATTTTGATGGAGGCCATTCGGTCAACTGGCCGTGAACCGGGCCGCGACATCGCGATTGCCCTCGACCCGGCCACCTCGGAGATTTACCGTGACGGCAGTTACCACTTGGAAGGTGAGGGCCGCGTGCTCTCCTCCGCCGAAATGGTCGACTACTGGGTTGACCTCTGCGACCGCTACCCCATTGTGTCGATCGAAGACGGCATGGCCGAAGAAGACTGGGATGGCTGGAAGTTGATGACCGAAAAATTGGGTCACCGAATCCAACTCGTCGGCGACGACCTTTTCGTCACGAACTCACAGCTGCTTCAGAAGGGCATCGACCGCGGTGTGGCCAACTCGATTCTGGTCAAGTTGAACCAGATCGGTACGCTCACTGAAACCCTCGACGCCGTCCGCCTGGCCACGCGCCACTCCTACAGCGCCGTGATTTCTCACCGTTCTGGCGAGACCGAAGACGTGACCATCGCAGACTTGGCCGTAGCGCTCAACGCCGGACAGATTAAGACCGGTGCACCGGCCCGCTCCGACCGTGTGGCAAAATACAACCAGTTGTTGCGTTTGGAAGAGCAGCTCGGGGAGTCAGCACGATTCTTGGGCGGTCAAGCACTGTCGGGAGCAGCGGGTGTCAGTTATACACGGTAGTTTCGCCAAGGATCAGCGATGGATTTTGCCCGCCGCCATTGCGGTGGCCCTGTTCATCACGGTCTTCGGTATTCCCTACCAGCAACTGTTACGTGAGAAGTCGCAACTCGCCGCGTCGGCCAACGCAATTGCGCACGTCAAGGATCAAACCAAGGCGCTGCAGCAGCAAATCGCGGCCGTGAAGTCGCCGTCGGCCGCGCTGGCACTGGCTCGCAAGGAGTGGCAACTCGTGCTGCCCAACCAAGGGCTGATTCAGGTACTTCCCGGGGCTGGCGCCGGGAGCACTGATCCCGGTTTTGAACCGATTGTGAATCCTGGCGGTGCCGATTTGGCTCCTTCTTCAACGACGACCCAGCAAAAAGTAGTGACGCATTCGGGCTTTTTGAGCCGGTTTGTTAGCACCCTCGAGTTCTGGCGTTGAGCTCCTTTCGCGACGCCTCACTCGAGGACGTCGCCGTTATTGAGGCCATGCTGGGGCGACCACTGTCGGGTCGCTGCGCGGTGGTCGTGCGTCGGGCTGATGGCAGTCCGGTAGTAATTGAAAACGAACCACACATGCGTGACGGCACGCCCATGCCCACGTTGTACTGGCTGATCGATCCCATCATTACCGATGAGGTGTCGCGTCTCGAGGGCGCCGGTGGCGTCCATCGCTTTGAAGCGCTCGTCGACGCCGAGGCCATTGCGGCGACGCATGAGGACTACCGTCGCCGTCGCGAAGCGGCCACCGTTCGCCGTGAGGGGGCGCAACCCAGCGGCGGCGTGGGCGGAACGCGCACCGGTCTGAAGTGCCTGCACGCGCACCTCGCGAACCATCTCGCCGGTAATGATGATCCAGTGGGGGCCCTCGTGGCCACCACGATTACGTTGCCACCGCTCACCATTGTTGACGTTCGTGACTAGTGTCGCCGCCATTGACTGTGGGAGTAATTCAACGCGTCTCCTGGTGAGCAACGACTCGGGTACCTCACTGGTTCGCGAGATGCGCATCACTCGACTGAGTCAAGGGGTCGATGCGAACGGGTCGCTGACCCCCGAAGCGATTGAGCGCACGCTCAAGGTTCTTCGTGAGTACCGCGCGTTGATGGACGAGCATGACGCGACGCGCGGACTACTGGTGGCGACGTCCGCCGTCCGCGACGCCAACAATGGCCATGAATTTCTGGCCACCGCTTCGGCAATTACTGGCCTCGAGGCTCGCTGCTTGACCGGCGCGCAAGAGGCCACCTTCACGTATCGAGGTGCCACGGCCACCCTCGCACAAGGGTCGCCGTCGCCACTCGTGGTGGACATCGGTGGGGGATCGACGGAACTCGCCGTCATGGTTGACGGGGTAGTGGTCGCTCACTCGATGCAGCTGGGCTGCGTACGCGTCACCGAACGGGCCCTTGGCGTTGGCGTGGTCGACGCAGCGCGGGCCGCGACTGCCGTCGCGCTCATTGCCAGCGAACTCGATCGAGCGTGGCGAGAGCAGCCCGCCTTTGCGGGCCTGTCCGGTCATGTGTCGTTGGTCGGCGTGGCGGGGACGGTCGCTACGTTGGCCCAACTCGTCGCCGGTGATGTCCACTACGAACGTGCACGGGTGCATCATCGGACGGTCACCCGCACTGACGTGCAGACGTGGATTGCCACCTTGTCTCCTCTCTCGCCAACCGAGCGCCTCGCGCTCCCCGGGATGATGGCGGGACGCGAGGACGTGCTCGTGGCGGGGCTGATGATTCTCGACGCCGTTATGGAGCGCTTTGGAGTGGCTTCGCTCATCACCAGCGAGGACGACATTTTGGATGGTGTCGTTGCTCACCTTGGTGCTGCGCAATAAGGTGATGGTGATGCGAGCGTTCAAGAGGCAATCATGGTGAGTCTGCGTTCCTCGCACGCGACCATGACGTTGCACGGTCGGCGCATCCAATTGCGCACCCTGGGGGAAGGCGATTACGAGGGGTGGGTCGACGTTCGCCAGCGGTGTCGTGACTGGCTTCTCAAGTGGGAGCCGCGCACGCTGCACGCTGCCCACCTGCCCGAAGACCGGCGCAGTTTTGTCAATCGCTGCAGTGTCCGAGAGCGCGAGCGACAAATGGGAACCGGCTTTGGCTTCGGTGTCTTCTACGAACAACGATTCGTGGGAGAAATTACCCTCTCCTCGATTCAGCGCGGACCGCTCCAAAGCGCTTATATCGGATACTGGATTGACGAGGCGGTGGCGGGACGGGGCCTCATGCCCGAAGCCGTCGTCACGATGCTCCAGTACGCCTTTGATTCATTGCGACTGCACCGCATTGAAATTGCCATCATCCCGCGTAACGCCGCCTCACGACGGGTGGTTGAAAAACTGGGATTGCGATTTGAGGGGGTCGCTGAGCGCTACCTCGAGATAGACGGTGTGTGGGAAGACCACGCCCGCTTCGCGATCACCGCCGAGGAGTGGGAACTGCGCGCCCCCGAGCTGGTGTCGAACTGGCTCTTGCCGCTCCACGACTAGACCGCCTGATAGGTGGCGCCGCGTAACTCGCTCAACCGTACTGAGGTGACGTCGGCCCCCAACTGAGGAGCCATGGTAATCGCGTTGATACCAGCGTCACGGGGGAACACAATGAGCGACTGGTCCTCATGACGGGCAACGACGAGCCCTCGTTGTCTCGTGGCGATCGCGGTCTGACGTACGGCCGAGATGTCGAGGTCGGCTGCCCCCCGCAAGGCGAGAATGTCGTACTTCGTCTTAGGAATAGCGCGTACATCGCGCAGGAACGTGCGACTACTGCTCGCGCGAACCGTCGAACCCGAGATGTCATCCCAGGTGACGGGCACGGGGGTGGGGGTGATGCCGAGTTGATCGGCGAGGTAGAAGAGTTCGGCGTCGTAGGCGAACTCCTCGATGAAACCCAGCAGGCCGAGCAGGCGAGCCAGTCCGAGGCTGAAACCCTTGCACCCGCACTGGGTGTCGCGAACCGTCGTTCCGGTGTAGTGCGTGACTACCCGATGAAAGAGCGCGCCCGCCAACGTGCGCGTTAGATGGCCGTAGCGGATGGTGCCATCGGTGGCCCGGCTACCGGGAGCGAAGGCACTCGTGGCCAGTGCGTTGTCGACGTCGACGAGGCACGTGGGGTGAATGGCCATGTCGGCATCGATGGTAATAACGTGGGGCGCCTTCGCGCTGGCCCAGCCGAGACGAACCGCGGCGCCCTTTCCCTGATTGTGCTCGTGACGCACGACCTTGAGATGGGGGAGGTGACCGTAGACGGTTTGGATGGTTCGCAGCGTACCGTCAGTCGAGCCATCGTCGACGAAGACTATTTCGGTCGTCTCGAGCCCCCACGCCTCGAGGGTGGGGGCGAGGCGGGCGTAGCCAGCGGCGAGGCGTTGGGCCTCGTTGTAGGCAGGAATGATCAGTGAACGTTGCAACGACATGATTAGGGGCGAGCGACCCCAATAAATCCCGCACCAAAGTAGGGCGCGAGAGCGATAGGTATACCGGTACGCGCGGCGGCGATGGTGGTACTTGTTCCCCACGGTCCCGATCCTGCGTACATGACGACGTGGTCGACTTGGTTATCACCGTCGAGGTTAAAGTAGTAAATCAAATCACCGGGGCGAATGTTGCTAAAGGAGACGTGGGGGAGTGCGGCCCACTGCTCTTGCGTCGTGCGTGGAATCGACACGCCGGCCTTTTGCCAGGCCCACTGAACTAGTCCGGAACAATCGAAGCCAACACCGGGAGTAGTGCCGCCCCAGACGTAGGGGACTCCAATTTGCGATTCGGCCGCCCGCAACGCGGCTGATCCCTGCACCGATGGTGGTACTTGGTGAATTGGCGGCGGTGGCGTGTTGATGCGAATTGCCTCAATAACTTGATTGGCGGCGGCCTGACCGCCAATCTGACTCGCCGCGTTGACGGCTTGCTCTTCCGCGGCGATATCGCGTGCTTTTGCCGCCTTGCCGCCCTGGCGCACTTCGTAGGCGATGAACTGTGCTTTTTCGTTCGCGAGCTGGTTTGACACTTGGTTGAGGGTGTTCTGCGCCGCCTGCTCGGCTTGCAAATTCGCGCTCAGCAGTGACTGGAGGTGCTCACTTTGCAGCTTGGCCTGGTGACGCTGGTAGGTGACGGCCCGAATGCTGCGATAGAGCGATGCTCGCTCGCGGAGCAGCGTGAGGCGTTCTTGGTTGATGTTGCCAATGGCGAAATCCCCGAAGATTGTTCGGGCATCACTGGAGGTCACGTTCTGATTGAACAAGGCCACGACTTGTGTTCCGGCCGTGGTAGCGACGTAGGCGTGGACGAGGTCGACCACCATGCGGGCTTTGGTTTTCGCAATTTGCGTGCGCTTGAGGCGGATCTTTTTCTGAAGCGTCGCGATGTGATCGGAGAGTTGACCAAAGACACTCAAGGCGGCGTCGTAGGCGTTTGCCGAACGTTCGCTGGCCTGCGTGAGGGCGCTTAATTTCGCCGAAATCACCTGTAATTCGGCTTGTGACTGACGAATGGTGGTGATCGACGCCTGCGACGTGGCCGGGGCCATGATCGAGAGGGCGAGACTCAGCGATACGAGTGCCGACAGGCGACGAGGGGTTCGCAGCGGAGCCATTTCCTAAGCCTAGTGATGACCACTGCAGGAATTGCGAAGTTGAGCAAGTGTTGATGCGTTAGCGTGGAGATACCAAAACAGTCGGGGGCGTAGCCCAATGGCAGAGGCAGGGCGCTTAAACCGCCTCCAGTGAGGGTTCGAGTCCCTCCGCCCCTACTCGGTGAAATGTGGTGGTGCTCTCTAGTAGGCTCTCAACCGTGGCTAAGAGCGCAACTGGAAAAATGGTCAGCAAAATCGGCGCGGCCGGTGGCGGTAAGACGTATAAGAAGAATCGTCCCGTGAACTATTACGGCGTTCTGTCGGTCATCGTGGTGTTGGGTATCGCCTCCGTGGTGCTCGCCCGATACGACTATCAAAACCCGGGAGCAACCGCGAGCGGTCCAGTTCCGACAGTAGGCACCACCTGGTACGCAGCCCTTACCTTCGACATCTGTGGCGTCAGTGCGCCGTTGCTTCCCGTCGACCCGAAGTACCGAGGTGGTTTCACGGTTGAGGCCAACGACATTATTCGCATCGCCCCCGTGGCGGCCGCTGACGCGGGTAACCACGCCACGGTCGCGCAGTTTGCCAATGAGTACCCGGGCCTCGTTGCCAGTTCCAGCCAGCTCGCTATTCCAGAAACGAACGGTTACGCGACGGCCGCAACGACGTATCACAATGGTCAGGTCTGCCCGAAGGGGCACGGTGTCCCCACGTCAATTGCCGGAAAGACTGCCCACATTGAGTACGCTTACTGGCGTACCTTTGCCCAGACGACCCCTACCATCACGACCGATCCGTCGACGATTAAGTTCTCGAATGAGATGGAAGTAACGATGGCGTTCTTGCCCAAGGGTGCAACACCTGCCCGCCCAAGTGCCGCACAGGTGAATGCCATGGTGGCCGCGAACGCTGCAGCGTCGGCGACGACCACGACACTTCCGGTGACAAGTACCACCACCAGCGTCACCACTACGACGGTGGCGTCGACGACGACTACTTCCACTCCCGTAACGACGACCACCGCCCAGGGCTAGATGTGAGGGCAATCATCCTCGTAGGTGGAGAGGGAACGCGACTGCGTCCGCTGACCTACGAGATGCCCAAGCAGATGTTGCCATTACTGGGGCGCCCATTCATCGAGCACGTCTGTGAGTTTTTGGCGTTGCACGGCGTGAGCGAAGTGGTCCTCAGTCTGGGCTATAAGCCTGACAGTTTCGTCGAGGCCTACCCCGACGGCGTGATCGCTGGGGTGCGCGTGGACTACGTCACCGAACCGGCACCACTCGACACCGCCGGAGCTATTCGTTTTGCGGCGGTTACCGCTGGCGTGAGCGATACCTTCGTCGTCATCAACGGTGATATCTACACCGATTTTGACCTCAGCGCACTAGTTGCCTTCCATCAGGAGAAGAAGGCCGTGGCCACTATTTCTCTCCAACCGGTAGACGACCCCTCGCGTTTTGGTGTCGTGCTGACCGACGAAGACGGGCGCGTCCTGTCGTTTATTGAAAAGCCACCCCGCGATGAAGCGCCAACGAACCTGATTAACGCTGGTACGTACGTCATGGATCCATCAGTGCTCAACACCATTCCGAGCGAGGGTCGGGTCAGCGTCGAACGTGAAGTCTTTCCAGCGTTAGCGGCGAACGGGACGCTCTTTGCATTGCCGGCGGACTCCTACTGGCTGGACTCCGGCACACCAGTTTCGTTCTTGCGGGGATCGTCTGACTTGTTGGCTAATCCCTCGACCCCGGGTGTTATTGATGGAAACTGGCTGCACCCCGAAGCGTCGGTTGACCCATCGGCAGTTATCGAAGGGTCGGTCATTGATCGCCACTGTGTCGTCGGTGCGAACGCCGTTGTCCGCAATGCCATTTTGATGCCGGGTGTCGTCGTTGGCGATGGTGCCCTCATCGACGGCAGCATCATTGGTCCTCGGGCCCTGGTTGGCGCCGGTGCCTCACTACGACCCACCTGTGTTGTCGCGGCGAACTACGTGGTCCCCGTGGCGACGGTCGCCGAAGGCGACGCGCGCCTCGCCTAGCGGAACAGGTCCCCCGTGGGGCTGCGGACAATGGTGTCGGCGACCGATCCGGGTCCGAAAAATCGTTGGTCAAGTCCACGCACGACGGCGAACGGGGTATTGGCATCTTTGGCCAAGACGAGATTGACCGCGGCGGCGACCTCATCAACGATGGCGACTTCGGTCGCTTCTAAGAGTCGACCATTGGCGTCGACGGTACCTCGAAGATCAAGAATTGGTAGGAGTCCGGCGGAGCCAATGGCGACATCGGTCACTCCATTGCGCCAGGTTCGCCCCATAGTGTCGGTGACCACCACGGCGAGTTCGAAGCCGGTTCGTCGGGCGAGGTCACCTCGAAAGCGGCGCGCACTGCGGTCGGGGTCCAGCGGCAACAAGACGGCGGTGTTCTCGTCGGTGTTCGAGAAGTCGACGCCAGCGTTGGCGTTGACAAATCCGTGCGAGGTCTCCGTGATACGAAGCGGTCCCCGTCGGCGCAACGTGCGCACGGACTCTTCATCGATAATTCGGTCACGGTGTGCCTCGGTACCGTCGAAGGCAATGACGCGCCCCTCGGCTTTCGACACGACTTTGGACGTCACCGTAATGAGGTCACCAGCTTCGAGGTGCTCGCCTTGAGCGCTGAGAGCGTCGAGAAATAACGTAACGAGATCATCACCAGGGCGCACCGCTCCGACGCCCCGGACGGCGAAGCACAGCAGTCGACTCACGCCAACACCGTCGTCGCCAACGTCCGTGCGTGGTCGGGGTTCGCCATGATGGTCGTTGTGACGCGCACCTCGCAGCCGGTAGCGGCGACGCGATCGGCGAGGGCGGCGTCGGCTTCGTCAATAACTAAGGTGCCAATGAGACCTTCGTAGTACTGCGCGACGCCGACGCAGCTCACGTCGTGACCGAGCTCGCGCAGGAGGCGGTCTGCCGGACCCTTAAGCGCGGCACCACCGATGATCGGTGATACCGCGACAACGGTGTCGCGTCGCTCCGCGAGGAGCGTGCGCACGCCGCCTATGGCCAACATCGGTCCAATTGAGATCAACGGATTGGACGGGGCAATAATGATTCGTTCGGCCTCCACGAGGGCACGGCGGGACTCGAGCGACAGCCGGGCCGTATCGGCGCCCGCGAAACGGAGGGAGCGCACGTCGACGTCGTGGTGGTGTTGAACGAAGTATTCCTGAAACGTGAGCGTCCCCCGCTCGGTTTCGAACATGGTGGCGACGTGGTCGTCAGTTACCGGCAGGAGTCCGATGCGCAGTCCGAGACGTTCACCGAGTTCGGCGCTCACCATGGTCTTCGTTGCGCCGTGCGCGAGGCGTTGACTTCGGTAGAGATGCGTCGCGAGATCGAGGTCGCCAAGTCCGAACCACGCATCGCCGCCGAGTGCGCGAAGTTGTTCCATGACACGCCACGTTTCACCTTCGAGGCCCCAGCCGAGTGTTTCATTGTTGCGGCCGGTGAGGGTGTAGGTAATGGTGTCGAGGTCGGGACAGATGGTGAGTCCGTGCATCACAAGATCGTCACCGACATTCACCACGGCCGTCAGATCCGCGGGATCAATGACGGCGCTGAGTGCGCGCAGCAAGCGTGCCGCTCCTACTCCGCCACTAAGAACTGTTATCACCCGAGAAATCCTAGGGGCGTTAGTAGCATTGAGACGTGACTACTTCTTTGGCGGCCTCGTGGCCGGGTAGCCCGGCCTTCGTCGTGGCCCACGTTGACGGGTCGCAGGTCACCCCGCTGTTGACGCACGGTGACCTCGATGCGGTTCGACCATGGGCCTCCGTCTCGAAGGTGGCCGTGGGTCTGGGGGTGATGCGGGCAGTGGAAGCGGGCCTCGTGTCACTGAATGATGCCGTTGGCCCCCCGGGAGCCACGCTCGCGCATCTGCTCTCGCACGCGAGTGGTCTGGGGTATGAAGTGTCGGACCGCGTCGTACCCGTGGGGACTCGTCGGGTCTATTCAAATTGTGGCATCGATCACGCCGCCGCCCACGTCGCCGAGGCCGACCCACTTGAGTGGCTTCGTGACAGCATCCTTCGACCACTCGCCCTTCCCGCTACCGACGTCGAAGAGCGCGTCGCGGCGGGTGTCCACGGCCCCACGTCGGCCCTGGTGCGAGTAGGAGCCGAGCTATTGTCCCCAACGCTCATGTCGCTGGCGGCGCGCGACACCATGATCACGCCATTTCTCCCGTTACTCGACGGCATTACCCCGCCATTTGGCCGGCAAACTCCGAATTTCTGGGGACTTGGACCGGAGATTCGAGGCGCGAAGCGCCACTGGATGGGGGACTGGCCCGACGCTTCCTTCGGCCACTTTGGCCGCAGTGGTGCACTGCTGTTATGTGATCCAACGACACAGGTTGTGGTGGCCGCTACGAGCACGGAGCCATTCGGTCCTTGGACGGTCACCTTGTGGCCCACGTGGATAAACGAGATCCGAAACGCTGCGCTCTCGTGAATCCAGTGCGCGTCGGACTTGATTTAGACGGATCACTGGAATCGCTCCGTAACTCAATGACTGAGCTCGCCGACGAACTGCGCACTCGAGGTGATTGTTCGCTCGTCGGTTTTCGCTCGAGGACGGCGGCACGAAATACGGAGGAGCGGTCCCTGCGGGGTCGACGCCTGTTCGCCCCACTCTGGGAACGCGGTCGCGGTCCGAGTATCGACCGGCAGTTACGTGACGTCGAGGTGATTCACCTCGCGGGCGTGGCGATTCCGCCAGTGCGGGCCATACCCTTGATTCTCTCGGTCGATGACCTGCGCCCCCTCCGCGATGATGCGCGGTCACGCCACCGCGCCGTGGACCTTCGTCGCTGCGTCGATCGTGGTGCGCGCATTGTGGTCTCGAGTCGGAGTGCGTCGCACGAGGTCCAAGAAGTTCTCCAGCTCGATCGAACACAGTTCACTGTCGTTCGACCTCCCGTGGGCTCGATTGCCCCCACGGTTGACGGTCGGCGACTCGTCGTCCAAGTGACGGGACAGGGGCAGCAATTTTTATCACTGGCCCCCCAGTTGGTCGCCTTCTGCGCCGCCCAGCACTGTGACTTGGTGGTCATTGGCAGCGCGCATTTCGCTGGCGTTCTGCGCACCGCGGGGGTCAATGCAACATTCCTCCATCGCGCGAACGCCACCGAGGCCCTGCGCCACGCTCGCCTCGTCGTCTCGCTAAGTGATGGGGCTCGTTTCCCCGCCTTCGCCGTGGCCGCACTGGCCGCGGGGGTGCCCACGTTGGCGAGCCTTACGCCAATTAACCGTGAACTCCTAAGTGGGGCGGCGACGTTGCTCGAAAGTGACGGCGAGTTGGTGGACGCCATCGACGATATGTGGACGAATGAAGCACATCGGTCTATTGCCCGAGCGGCCGGCTTCGACCGAGCGGGAGACTTCGCGCCGCACGCGGTGGCCGCGACCTACGCCTCGCTCTACGCTGAGGTGGCGAGGGGGGTGCAGTGAGTCGTCAGGTCGTCATCAGCGTTGATCAACTCTCTCGCCCTCAACCGGGTGGCATTGCGTCGTACGTTCACGGATTAGTGCGTGGCCTCGCCGACGTCGGCACGGACTCGTATCACGTCATTGGATCACGCGCCGCGCTCGACCATCTCCCTCAGTGGGCCCACACGACGGCGCCCGTGCCACGGCGTCTACTCCCGGCGGTGTGGCGATCGGTCGCCGCGGGCGTACCGCACGGTGCAGCGGTGGTCCACGGCACGTCGATGGCCGGACCGTTCGATGGTGCCGCGACCTTCCAGACCGTCGCCTTGCACGACCTGCTGTGGCGCGATGAGCCCGGCGCCACCACGACACGCGGGGCACGATTCCACGAGAACCGGTTGCGCTACCTCATTGCCCGAGATGACATTCGACTTCTGCCGTCGTCGCCACTGTTGGCCCCTCGATTAATCGCGTTGGGCGTTGATCCTCGCCGCATCTTCCCCATTCGTCTTGGGGTGGATGATGGTGGCATAACGTCGGCCAGTCCAACGGACGTGCGTGCTCATCTCCTGAGCGCGGGCGTACGCGGTCCCTTCACCTTGCACGCGGGAACCCGAGAGCCGCGTAAGAACGTCGAGCGGCTCGTCGCGGCCCACGCCGCCGCCCGAGCGAGCGAGCCGGCGCTGGGACCATTGGTCTTCGTAGGGCCGCCCGGCTGGGGGAGTGCGAACACGGGTGATGCGGTCGTACTCGGCATGGTCTCGCGTGAACTTTTGCTCGGCCTCTACCGTGAGGCCACGGTCGTCGCCTACGTACCGAGAGCCGAGGGTTTCGGACTTCCTCCCGTCGAAGCACTTCGGGCGGGTACTCGTGTGGTGGCCTCGTCCAACTGCCCGAGCGTCGCCACGAATGGGGAGGTTGCCCTGGTCGATCCCCTCGACATCGATGCCATAGGTGAGGGTCTCCTTCGGGCCGTCGCTGGGGACATCAACGATGCCGCACGCGAGCGTCGTCGCGCGAGCGTCGCCGACATGACGTGGCGCAACTGTGCGCTGGACCACCTGGCGGCGTGGTCGTGAAAGTCGCCCTCGACGTCTCGGCTATGCCGGTCAAATTGGCGGGCGCCGGGCGCTACGTCGGAGCCCTGGCCAACCATCTCGGGACGGTACTCGACCTCACGCTGGTGACCCGGCGAAATGACCGCACGCGTTGGATGAGTGTGCCACGGGCGGACGTGATGAGCCCCGTGCCGGCACACCCCGCACTGCGGTTGGCCTACGAGGCGTATCGCCTCGGCACGACCTCAGCGGCGCGCCGGGCCGATGTGTGGCACGGGCCGCACTACACGATGCCGCGAACCGGCCACACACCGGCCGTCGTCACGATTCATGATTTGACGTTCTTTACCCACCCCGAGTGGCATGAAGCACGCAAGGTGGCCTTCTTTACTCGGGCTATTCACTACGCCGCGGTGCACGCTGCGGTCTTACTCTGCGTGAGCGAGACGACCCGCGACGAACTCCTCTCCCTCGTGCCAACCTCGAAACCGGTCCTCGTGGCACCACACGGCGTCGATTTTTCTCGTTTCACGGCGGACGGCGTGTCGGACAGTGCGCTCTTCACGTCAGCGGGGCTGGCGAACGATGTCCCCTACATCTTGTTCGTCGGGACGATCGAACCCCGCAAGGGACTCGACCTGCTCCTTTCGGCCTTCGCCGAAGTGGCGAGGGACGATGACACCATTGAACTATGGCTGGCGGGACAGAGTGGCTGGGGTGTCGATGACGTGGCGACTGGTCTCGCTCGGCATCCCTTCGCGACACGGATTCGCCGACTGGGCTTCGTCGCCGACGAGGTGCTCCCCGCGCTCTATCGCCGTGCCCGAGCGGTGGCCTATCCCTCAAGGGGTGAGGGTTTCGGCCTCCCGGTCCTCGAAGCGTTGGCCTGTGGCGCCCCAGTGGTGACCTCCGCCGACACGGTGATGGCCGAAGTCGCGGGCACCGCGGCCAGTCTCGTCGCGGTGGGCGACACTGCGGCCCTCGCGAACGCCCTCGAACATGCGGTCTCGCTGAGCACAGGGGAGCGGGAGCACGTCCGCGAGATCGCAGTGCGGCAAGCGGCTGGTTTTACGTGGGATACGTCAGTTGCCACCCACCTCACGGCCTACGAGATGGCGAAGAAGAGCTAGCGGTGCGCGCCTTTCTCACGGGAGCACACGGCTTTGTTGGTCGGCACCTCGCGACGCACCTCGCCGAGAGCGGTGACCGCAACGTAACGCCATCGACGCGCGTTGATATCACGGATTCGGCCGCCCTGAGCGATGCACTTCAACTCGCCGTTCCTGACGTGGTCTATCACTTGGCCGCTCGCAGCAGCGTGGCCGCGTCACTCCAGGACGCGAGTGCAGTGACGCGCACCAACGTGGTGGGTACGCAGTTGGTGCTGGAAGCGGTCCGTCGCGCGGCCCCCGAGGCGACCGTCATTGTGGTGTCGTCGTCCGAGGTCTACGGTGCGGTCGAGGGCCGCGACCAACCCACCTCCGAGCACCACCGGACGGCACCACGAAATCCCTACGCGAGCTCCAAACTCGAAGTGGAGCGAGTCGCTCACGAGGCGGCTCGTGCCGGACAGCGCGTCATTATTGCGCGACCCTTTACGCACGTGGGCCCCGGGCAGTCGACCAGCTTCGTTGTTCCCGCTCTCACGCGGCGGTTGCTCGACGCGAAAGACGCTGGGGACGTGTCAATTGTGGTGGGAAACCTCGCGGCGCGGCGAGACCTCAGCGACGTGCGCGACGTGGTGCGGGCGTATCGTTTACTCGCTCTCCTCGGGGTGCCTGGTGAGACGTACAACGTCGCGAGCGGCCACGACGTCGCCCTCCAGGACGTCGCCAACGAACTTCGCGAACTCGTGTACCCCGGCTGCTCGTTTGAAGTCGACCCCTCCTTGCTGCGTCCGTTGGACATACCGAGCACTCGCGGTGACGCGACAAAGTTGCACGAGGCGACGGGGTGGGAGCCCCACTTCGATCTGGGGCGGACTTTGCGCGACGTCGTGCA
This sequence comes from uncultured Actinomycetes bacterium, assembly GCA_903825765.1. Taxonomy (GTDB): domain Bacteria; phylum Actinomycetota; class Acidimicrobiia; order Acidimicrobiales; family RAAP-2; genus RAAP-2. Next base: position 30,944 of record CAIKBU010000054.1, read on the forward strand.
CTTTTTAGCACCAGGTTCCATCCCTGATGAACGTCGATAAATGACGCCGTGGCCTCACTCGCTGGCCCCGCGTAGCGGTCCCCTCACGGTAGCCTTGAGGAACTGATGGAAACTCGTGCTCCGGCCGTTGTGGCTGTCGTGGTTACCACTGGTTCGGCCCCCGGCCTCGAGGCAACTTTGTCCTCGCTGGTGGCGCAGAGCTATGAGGAATTGAGCCTGCTCGTTATGGCGAACGGGGCGACGGAACACGTCGCCACACGCGTTGCTTCGGTGGCACCGGCGGCCTTTGTCCGGGTGTTGGACGAAAATCGTGGCTTCGCCGCCGCCTGCAATGAAGCCGCCGTCATGACCGACGGCTCAGCTTTTTTCCTCTTCTGTCACGACGATGTTCGCCTTGAGGCGGATGCCGTGCAGCAAATGGTCGAGTCAGCATTTCGCACGAATGCTGGCGTCGTTACCCCGAAGGTCGTCTCCTACGACGACCCCTACGTCCTCCTCCACGTTGGCCAGACGTGTGACCGATTCGGCGTCGTGCGCGAACGCGTTGAACCGGGCGAAATCGACCATGGCCAACAAGACCTCGAGCGTGACGTCTTCGTCGCTCCCGGTGGGGTCACCCTCGTCCGAGCTGACCTCTTCGCAACGCTGCGCGGCTTTGACCCCCTTATCGTGGCGCTGGGCGAAGACATTGACCTTTGTTGGCGCGCCCAGAGTGCGGGCGCGCGCATTGTGGTGGCCCCACAAGCGCGCGTTGCGCACCGTGAGACCATCGCCACGAATGAACGACCGGTGGCGGCAATCGGTGCCCGTCGCGCCTCGCGCCAAACGCTCCAACGGCGACACCAACTACTAATTGTGGCGACCGGCTGGGGGCGTGGTCGTATGATCACCACGCTGGCGACACTGTTCGTCCTCGACGCTATGGAACTCCTGCTGTCGATTGTTGGCCGTGACGGCGAGCGAGCCTCGTCGATCCTCGGCTCGTGGCGCTGGCTCTTCTCGCAACGTCGCCGGATCCGTGAGCGTCGCCTGCGACGTCGCGACACGACCATCTTGAGCGATGATGAGCTGCACCGTCTTCAGGTCGGTGGGGCTAGTCGACTGCAACGGTTTTTCTTGACACTGGTGCGCGAAGGACTCGACGGTGCGCGAGGTGTGTTGCCCGACGCTCTAGTGGAACCAGAAGTCACCGACGAAGAGAGTGCGGGGGTTGGATTCGCCGCTGGCTTTGCCCCGAACGAAGAGTTCGATGACGGCCTCACTGAAATCACGGGTCCACACTCACGCCCATCACGGGTGCTGACCTCATTTCGCGCGCAAGTCGTCGCCCTCGTTATTGCCGCCGGCTTATGGGTACTGGGTTCACGCAACTTGGTCGCCATGCACTTGCCTTTGGTCGGCCGCCTCGCCCCCCTGGACTCGTGGTGGTCGACGTGGCGTCACTTCTTCGCATCGTGGTCACCGAATGGGGTTGGTACGGGCGACCCGGGCATGCCCGGGTACGGACTGCTGGGCTTTGCCGGCACCTTGGTCTTCGGTCGCATGGGTATCTTGCCGCGCCTCGTGCTCGTGGGCGCCGCCCCGTTCGCCGCCCTCGGCATGTCACGACTTTTGAAGGGGCGGGTCTCGAACCGGGCGCGCGTGGTGGGTGTGCTGGCGACACTGGGTTTGCCGACGGGTCTCAACATGATTTCGCAGGGCCGCATTGACGTGTTGGTCGCCGTCGCTGGGCTTCCCTTTATTGTCCGCCGGCTCCTTGCCTTGTTGGCGGTGCCCGGGTTCCGAGACGTTCCCTATCCCGACCCCGTACCGTTTGGTACGACGGGATGGCGCGTTACCGAGGCTGGTCAACGCATGAGCGTGATCATGATGATTGCGACGATGACGGCATTTGCGCCGAGCACGCTCGTGCTCGTGGCGTTGGTGATTGCGGGAGTAACGATGAGTCGTTGGCTCGTGGCCGATGCGCAGCAGCCGGACGTGGCGCCGTGGCGACTCCTTGGTTCGATCGTTTTCAACGTGGCCATTTTCCTGTTGCCGATGACCTTCGACACGCTGATGGCCGGGCGCCGGGCGCTTGGGCTCTTTGGATTGCCTGGTGGCCCGTGGTCGATGCCCTCGTGGAGCCACCTGCTTCGAGGGGTCGACGGCCTCTTCGGGGGAGGATGGCTGGGCTGGTGTCTGCCACTCGCCGCCATCGTCGGCCTCCTCATTGCCCGTCGCGAACGGGCCGCGCTCGCGGCCAAAACCAGCGTGATCGCGGTGCTGACCCTCCTGCTCGCCACGCTCAGTGGTCACCACTGGCTGGGTAGTTTTGCCCCAGACCTCGACGTCTTGCTCGCCCTCTACACCCTCTGCCTCGCGGTTATGGCTGCCGTGTGCGTGGGGGCCATCGAGAACGATCTGCGTGACATGGCCTTTGGTTGGCGCCAAGCCGGCTCGGCCCTTGCCGTCGGCGCCCTGGCCCTTAGTTTGATTCCCTTCGCCATCGCCATGGGCTCTGGCCGCTTCGATTTGCCAACGACGAGTGTGGCGGAGTCACTTAGTTCACTGCACCCGACGAATGGTGGCGGGTACCGCGTGTTATGGCTCGGCGACCCGTCGGTGCTCCCAGTCGCGGGGTGGAGTGTCGTACCGGGCCTGGCCGCCGCGACCACAATGAACGGTCTTCCCGGGGGCAATGAGCTCTTCACCTCGCCGGCCTCGGGGGCCAGTGACGTGATCCTGGCCGATATTCGGCAAGCCATCGAAGGTCGCACCGTGGCGCTCGGCGCCCTGCTGGCGCCCGCCGGCATCTCGGCCGTTGTTGTCATGAATGACGCCGCCACGTTCGTGGAGGGTCAGCGTCCCGCCGCGAGTCGGGCGCTGCCCGCAGGGCTACTCAGCACCTTGAACGCCCAGACGGGCTTGGCGCTGACGCTGCAAACTCCTTCGGCGGCGGTCTACACCAACGCCGACTTCCACGGCCTCTACAGCGCCGTGGACCCCTCGACTAGGTCACTAGTGCCAATCTTCACCTCGTCGAAAGCGAGTGGTGCGCTCCCGAAGGGAACACCACGCGTCGTACTGGGACTCGCCCCCGCGAGTGCCTTTGCCCTCGACGTTGATGGTCATACCACCACTCGTTCGACGAGTCACGGCTGGGCACCCACCTACGCAGTCAATGCCGCCACCAAGCACTGGGTGGCATCGGTCTCGCTCCACCAGTTCCCACTCAACGGCATCCTGGCCCTGTTTACCTTGGGCATGTGGCTCATCATATGGCTCGGCTTTGGCTGGGTTCAGCGACTCGAATGGCTCTTCACTGGTCGTCGACCTCGCCATGAATCGGAGGTTCCGTGAAAGGTAAGCAGCGTCTACTCACTGTCGTGGTGCTCGGTCTGGCCGGCGTTGTCGCCGTCAATCAGTGGAGTGGGGTCTCGAACGTGGCCTCGCCACTCGACCCGACATCGCCCTTGGCGAGTTCGAGTGTGCTCTACTGCCCCGGCCTTACGAATGCGGCTGGTGGTCTGAGCGGCAGCGTCGTGCTCTTTAACACCACCGCATCCTCTCGGCACGTCGTGCTGAGTGTGACGTCGCCAGGGTCGACGTCAGCCGTCGTCAAACGGGCCTTCACCTTGCCCGCCTATGGCCAACACGCGCTGGCGCCGTCACGCCTCGCCAAGGCCGCCTTCTACGCCGTAACCGCGGCCATCGATGGCGGCGGTGTACGGGGTGAGGTTCTCTCTTCCTCGGGGCAAAGTGAAGCGTCCTGCGCGTCTCGTGGCGTCACGCACTGGGTGGCAACGGGGCTCTCCACGCTGGTGGGCTCGAGTGCGACACTGGCGCTCTTCAATCCCACGGCAACCTCAGCAGTCTTCAACGTGCAGACGTACTCAGCGAATGGCTTCTTGCAGCCGGCGGCCTGGCAGGGCCTCACCGTTGCCCCGAAGGGGCTGGTCACGATTGACCTGTCAACTCTGCTGGCGAACACGTCGGCTATTGGTGTCGACGTGCGTGTTGTCCGAGGCAGTCTGGTGAGCGTCGCGGACCAGGTTATAAATGGTGCTGGTTCGTTTAGCGCAGGCAGTCGAGGGCCCAGTGCTCGTGACCGGTTCGCCTTGGTTCCGACCGCGAATCGTGTGCTCGCCCGCATCGTTGTCTCAAACCCCGCCCGAATACCAGCCCACGTGTCACTCGGCATCGGACTGGGCAAGTTCGCCGTGCCATCGCAGCGGTTCACCGTGGCGCCGCTGACGTCCTCAACCTTCGTCGTCACCCCGAATACCGCTATTCCGGCGGCCGGTCTTGCGAACGTCACGTTACGCGCGTCGGTGCCCGTGATCGCTGCACTCCAAACGGGGATTGCGTCGGCCGTGGTGCGAAAGTCGCCACTGCACCTCTCGCCGCAGCGGACGTCGTGGCGTACTTGGCTCATCGCCGACGCCACCGGCCGCGGGTATGGCAACGTACTGGTCAGCAATACCAGTCATCACACCCTCACGATCACCGTCGTGGGGGGGGCACTTGGGCACACCCCCACGACGGTGACCACAACCATTGAAGGCGATACATCTCGCAATCTTCTTCGCCTCGCGCCACAACTGGCCACGTTACGGCACGCCATGGTAACGATCACTGCGGGGTCGAACGACCTACTTGTTACCGCCACGGCCAGCGCGCACGTCGGGCAGTCAGGGACCGTCCCGCGAACGGCGCTAGACGGTCGGTAGCGCTGGCGGTTCCCAGGTCGGCGTAGCCGGAACGAGAGAATCGACGCTCTCACTCTCAATGGCACGCAGATTGAGTGACGACACGGTTCGGGTGCCAGCGGGGTGCACGGGCGAGCCGAAGGCCTCATCGATCAAACGAGCCGCCTCTTCGCCATCAATGGTTTCGTGCTCGAGCAACGAACGGGTCAGTGCTTCGAGACCGGCTCGGTGCAACGTGAGAACCTCGATGGCCCGCGATTCTTGCTCGCGCAGAATCCGCTCGACTTCGTCGTCAATAACTCGTGATGTGTGGTCCGAGTAGTCACGGGTATGCATGAGGTCCTCGCCAAGGAACACCTGATTGTTGGAGCCCCAGGCCATTGGGCCAATCTCTTTGGACATACCCCATTCACGAACCATGCGACGGGCGAGGTCGGTGTTGCGCTGCAAGTCGTCGGCCGCGCCGGTCGACAGGTCTCCGTAGACGAGGAGCTCCGCTACTCGGCCACCCATGCGCATGCACAAGGAGTCCTCGAGGTGGGCCCGAGCCATAATGTGACGGTCTTCCTCCGGCAGGGTCATGGTGACACCGAGGGCCATGCCGCGCGGAATAATCGTGATCTTGTGCAGTGGGTCGGTCTTGGGCAAGACATACGCGAGTAGGGCGTGACCACTTTCGTGGAAGGCGATGCGCTCGCGTTCATCGTCCTGTAGGACCATGGAGTCACGCTGCTGCCCCATCATCACACGGTCACGGGCCGACTCGAAGTCTTCCATAGTGATGGTGGTGGCGTGGCGACGCACGGCGTGCAGCGCGGCTTCATTGACCAGGTTGGCCAAATCGGCACCACTAAAGCCCGGTGTGCCACGGGCAACCATCGAGAGTTCCACGCTGGCGTCGAGGGGCTTACTCTTCGAGTGCACTTGCAAAATCGGCAGGCGCTCGTCGAGGTCGGGCAGCGGAACCACAATTTGACGGTCGAAGCGACCTGGGCGTAGGAGCGCTGGGTCCAGAACGTCGGGACGGTTGGTCGCGGCAAACATGACAACACCTTCGCTGGGGTCGAAACCGTCCATCTCACTCAGCATTTGGTTCAGGGTCTGCTCGCGCTCATCGTGTCCGCCACCAACGCCGGCCCCACGCTTGCGGCCGATCGAGTCGATTTCGTCGATGAAGACAATGGCGGGTGCTTGCTTACGGGCGGTTGCGAAGAGGTCGCGCACGCGGCTGGCGCCGACGCCAACGAACATTTCCATAAAGTCGGAGCCGGAAACGGAGAAGAAGGGCACACCCGCCTCGCCGGCGACGGCTCGCGCGAGCATCGTCTTACCGGTACCGGGGGGTCCGACGAGCAAAATACCCTTCGGAATTCTCGCACCGATTGCGCTGTAGCGCTCGGGGGACTTTAGAAAGTCCACCACTTCATTGATTTCCTGCTTGACGCCGTCGTACCCGGCGACATCAGCGAAGGTCGTCGTGGGTCGGTCCTGATTGAACTGCTTGGCCTTGGAGCGGCCAACCGACATCATGCCATTCATTTGCCCCTTGGCCTGGCGGTTCATGAACCACAGCAGCCCGACAATCATGATGATCCAGATGATGTAGGGGAGGAGCAGTGAAAGGACGCCGGACTGGTTGACGAAGGTAACCGCGACCTTGCTTTGGCGCAACGCTGCTACTTCGGTGGTCAGGACGGGAATGGGACCGTTGGTCGTGTATTCGACGTTGTTGACGAGCTGACCAGTGATGACGCCGGTCGCGTTGTTGATCGCCGCGGTGAGTACTTGCTGACTTTGCGCATCGGCCACCAGTGTCGAGTAACTAATCGTCTTGACGTTGTGATTCGTGAACACGTAGGGAATGGCGAGAGCGCCGATGATGAAGGCGGCAATAGCGATCCAGAGGATGCGACGCTTCCCATCAGGGGACCCTGGGCCGCGCTGGGGCATAAATTTCTTGAGACCGGATTTGTCATTGGAAGGTGATGTCATTAGTCCCCAGCCTAGAGGTAGGCCTCGAAGTTCTTTTCGGGCCGGCAGTGAGAGTGCCTCTTGTTAGCCTACAAAGTGATGATGACAACAAAAACGGCACGTCCCGGTGTGGGATATCTCCTCGTAGGAGCGGTTCTGGGGTACGTCGGTGGCCAAGTACTCGCCCTGCTGCTCGTCGTGCTCATTGGCGTCGCGAAGGGGCAGCACCACCTCGCGTCGTCGATTGATGCTTCCCCGGCGCCGTGGTGGGTAACGGCGGGCGGGTTTGTCGGACTGTGGAGTGGCATGCTGGCGTTCGTCCGTTGGGCGGCTCGTACGGAATCGCTCCGTTGGCCGGCGGGAACCTGGCGCTTTGCCGGTATCACCGACGTCCTGTACGTGGCCCTCGGCGTTGGCTTGCAGGTCGTACTCGACCTTTGCTATCAGCCCTTCCACGCCCGATCACTCAATCATCCCGTCACCAACCTCTTTGGTGCCGCCCACGGGGCGGCCTTCGTACTGGTCGCCGTAATGACGACTGTTGGTGCCCCGTTGGTCGAGGAATGTTTCTTCCGCGGTGTGCTCTACCGCGGTCTGGCCCAGTCGTGGCGTGAACGCTGGGGACGTCGTGGTGTCGCCTTGGCCATGGTCTCGTCGGGGCTACTTTTTGGCCTCGCGCATGGTGAATTGGTGCAACTCCCTGGATTGGCGGTAACCGGCGTCGTGCTCGCATTCGTCTATGAACGATCGCGGCGCTTGCTGCCCAGCGTGCTGGTGCACATCGGGTTCAACAGCCTCACGGTTATTGGGCTGGTACTCCAGCGAGGCGGCCACGCATGAGTGATTCGCGTTGGTTGCGCCTTCTCGATATCGGTGGGCTGCTCGCCGTGATGGTCGTGACGTTTTGGTCCCTGCACCCGAATTTGTTGTTTTCGACGTCGCTCATCACCGGTGGTGATACGGGGTCACACGTCGCCGCCGCAGATTTCTTGCGTACGAATGGGCTCTGGCACCTCACGCCGTGGTACCCCGGTTGGTTTGACGGTATGCCGCTGTACACGTTCTATTTCGTACTGCCCGACGTCCTCGCGGTGTTGGGGGGGCTCGTGATTCCCTTCACTATCTCATTCAAACTCATGACCGTGCTCGGATCGCTGCTGCTCCCGGTCGGGGCCTACGTCATGGCGCGGCAGTTTCGGGCGCCTCGTCCGATCCCCCTCGCCCTCGCCATGGCGACGCTGCCATTTCTCTTTGACGCAAATTTCACGATTGACGGTGGCAACCTCTTCTCTACGATGGCGGGGGAGTACGCCTTTTCCCTCTCACTCGCCCTGTCGTTAGTGGCGATTGGCTATTTCGTCCGCGGCATGCGCACCGGTCGGGGCTACGTGGTTGCGGCGAGTGCGCTGGCCGCCACGCAGCTCGCCCACTTGCTTCCGTGGTTATTCGCCATCGTGATCATTGGCATTGTCATGATTCTCGAGGTACTGGCTCGTCACGGCTGGGGAGACCCGACGCAGCGCCGCGACACGGTTGACCTCACCCGCCCCATTCGTTTCAGCGTGGTCGCCGGCCTTCTTTCGTTGGCCTTCACGGCGTGGTGGTTTGCGCCATTTGCCAGCCTGCAGAACTACACCAACTCAATGGGATACACCAACGACGACGTGTCCTCGCTCCACGCGATTTTCTCCTTCCTCGGCTGGTTCAACGCCACCGGTGGCGCGTCGAGTGACCGTTGGGTCCTCGTGCTGGCGGCGCTCGGGTTCGTGGCCGCTTGGTGGTCGCGTCAGTTACTGGGCGTCACGCTGGCCCTGTGGTGCGCCGGGTCACTCGCGGCCTTCGTATACGACCCGCAGAGTGTGATCTGGAATGAACGCCTCGTTCCCTTTTGGTACCTCGGTACGCACCTCTTGGCCGGTTGGTTTGTGGGCTACGGCCTGTGGTGGTGGTACCAACGTGGTCAGGTTCGTCGACAGGCCCAGGTCGATGCCATGGTCTTCGGCGACGATGATGCGACGCAGGACCCCGCCGACGTGATGCAACTGCACTCGTCGGCCAAGGAGTGGCTCGTGTCACAGAGTTATCGGTCGCTCTTCAATGCGACGGTGGCCGTCGTGACACTGGGGCTCGTTTCGACCGTGCCGGGGCTCCTGCCGCAGACGGCGGCCGCGCTCCATCTCAACACGTCGGGGAATGAAGTTACGTCCTGGGCCGCCTTCAACTACGCCGGCTACCAGGGCCAAGCCGCCTGGCCGGAGTACCACGACCTGATGACGACCATGGCGACAACCGCCCATCGCTACGGTTGCGGTCGGGCCATGTGGGAGTACGACAGTGGGGAGCAGCGATTTGGCACGCCCATGGCGCTGATGCTCTTGCCCTACTGGACGCACAATTGCGTCGACTCTATGGAGGGGCTGTTCTTTGAGTCCTCAGCCACCACCCCCTACCACTTCTTAAATCAGGCGGAACTCTCCAGTGCGCCGAGTAATCCCCAAGTTGGCTTAACATACGGCGTCCTCAACGTCGCCCTCGGAGTGCAGCACCTGCAAATGCTGGGCGTCAAGTACTACATCGCCTTTTCGTCGAACACACTGGCCCAGGCGCAGGCTGATCCCGACTTGCAACTCGTGGCGCAGTCGAAAGCCTGGCCCGCTCCGGGGGTGCGCTGGAGCATCTTTTTGATCAAGCACTCCTCCTTAGTGAGTGGGCTGGCGCATCTCCCCACCGTGGTGGCCCCGAGTGACACTGGTCGAGTGGCGTGGCTGGCCGCCAACGAACCGTGGTGGCTCGTGAAGTCGAACTGGTCGCATCTGCTCGCCGCGAGTGGACCCGCCAGCTGGCCTCGAGCGGGTCACCTTGCGACGGCGATGCAGGCGGCGAACTTGTTGCCCGTGCGCGTGAGCCACGTCCGACTTTCCTCGCAGCGGCTGAGCTTTGACGTTGACCGGATTGGGATTCCGGTGGAGGTCAAGATGTCGTACTTTCCCCGATGGCACGTGGCGGGGGCAACCGGGCCCTACCGAGTGAGTCCCAACCTGATGGTGGTGGTGCCGACTTCCCACCACGTCACCCTGACGTATGGCGCAACACCGTGGCAAACGGCCGGTGACGTCGTGACCGTAACAACCGTCATTCTCTGCTCCTGTGTTTTATTTCAGGGTTGGCGCCGCCGTCGCCGTTAGGCTAAAGGTCTTATGGACACCTCCCTCATTTTTAAGGCCTACGACGTACGTGGCACCTACCCCGACCAGATCAACGAAGAATTGGCCCGTGCCATTGGTTCGGCCTTCGCCACCTTCGTCGACGTGCCCCGCGTAGTCGTCGCCCGCGACATGCGACCGTCGGGTGTCTCCCTGACCGCGGCATTCGCGGAGGGAGTGCGCCGCGCCGGGGTCGAAGTCCTGGACCTCGGTCTCGCCTCGACCGACTTCCTCTACTACGCCTCGGGTCACCTCGACGCGCCGGGGGCCATGTTCACCGCGTCGCACAATCCCGCGGGGTACAACGGACTGAAGTTGTGCTTCGCCGGAGCGAAGCCCATCGGCTCTGAATCGGGGCTCAAAGAAATCGAGGCGATGGCGCACCAGTTCCTCGCGACGCCGGCCAGCGGTGACATGGCCGAACAGCACGACGTGTCGTTGATGAAGGAGTGGGTCGCCCACGTGCACTCCTTCGCCGACCTATCGGTGATGCGTCCGCTCAAGATTGTTGCCGACACCGCCAATGGGATGGGTGGCTTCATCGCCCCCGAGATCTTTGCGGGCCTCCCGTTCGACGTGGAGATCATGTACCCCGAACTCGACGGGACGTTTCCAAATCACCCCGCCGACCCCCTCAATCCCGAGAACATCGTCGACCTACAACGTCGCGTCTTGGAAGTGGGCGCCGACATTGGTCTGGCGTTCGACGGTGACGCCGACCGAGTCTTCTTGATTGACGAGAAAGCGCAGCCCATTAGTGGTTCAACCACGACGGCCATGGTCGCCGCGTCGATGCTGGACAAGCACCCCGGTGCCACCATCCTCTACAACGTGATCTGTTCGAAGTCGGTCCCCGCCGTGATTGCCGAACATGGCGGCGTCGGTGTGCGTACGCGCGTGGGGCACAGTTACATCAAGTCGGCCATGGCGGAGACGAATGCCGTCTTCGGCGGTGAGCACTCGGGCCACTACTACTACCGTGAAAACTTCCGGGCCGACTCGGGCATTATTACCGCGATGGTGGTGCTCGAACTCCTCTGCCGCGCCAGGGTGCCACTGTCGGAACTCGTCGCTCCCTTCAATCGCTTTGCCGCTTCGGGAGAAATCAACACCACCGTTACGTCACCATCGGCGTCGGTCGCCGCGATTGCCGAGCTGCTTCGCATGGCCGGCGACGCCACGATTGACCTGATGGATGGACTAACGGCGGACTTTGGCGGCTGGTGGTTCAATCTGCGCCCGTCCAACACCGAGCCCTTGCTCCGCCTCAATGTTGAAGCTGCCACTGATGAGGACGTGGCGCGCCACGTCGCTGACGTACGGGCCATGATTGCGGCGGTGGAGGCGTGAGCCTCGATCCACGCCTCCTGGCCATTTTGTGCGATCCGCTGGACCACGGCTCACTGCGGTACGTGCCGAGTGCCAATCTCCTCGTCAACCCCCGCACCAGCGTGGCGTACGAGATTCTCGACGGCATCGTGTCGCTGGTGCCGGGCGAAGGGCGCACGCTCAGCGCCGACGAACTGGCCGCGTTACTTGCGTTTGACGGCGTCGACACCGCGACGCGCTAGCGGCGAAGGTTCTCGACGATCAGGGCCATGCCCTGACCACCAGCCACACACATCGTTTCCAGCCCGTATCGTCCGCCGGAGTCCGTTAGGTCGTTGAGCATCGTCGTCAAAATGCGGACGCCCGTCATACCAAAGGGGTGTCCGAGGGCGATTGCGCCACCACGCTTGTTGAGCGTGCGCTGATCAACCCCCAGCGCCTTGGCGCTGGCGAGTACTTGTGCGGCGAAGGCCTCATTTATTTCAATTGCGTTGAAGTCGTCAATCGAGAGTCCGGCGCGACGCATGGCTTTTCGTGACGCTTCTACCGGTCCGAGCCCCATGATCTCCGGGTCGAGTGCACTTAGTCCGGTCGACACTATCCGAGCCAGCGGGGTGAGTCCCCGCTCGCGGGCGAAGTGGTCACTCGTGATGACGACTGCTGCTGCTCCGTCGTTCAGGGGGCACGAATTACCGGCCGTCACCGTCCCGTCTGGTCGAAACGCCGGGGCGAGTGCCGCCAACGCCTCCATGCTTGACGTGCGTCGAGGTCCATCGTCGTGCTCAATGATGTCCCCCTCGGCGGTAGTGACAGGAAGTATCTCGTTCGAGAAGAATCCATTGTCTTGATTCGCCACCGCACGTTCTTGCGACCGTTGGGCGAACTCGTCCATTTCGAGGCGTGAGATCCCCGACAAGGCGGCGACGTTCTCCGCAGTTTGACCCATGTCGATGTAG
>CAIKBU010000055.1 GCA_903825765.1 uncultured Actinomycetes bacterium
AGGCGAGAATGGCGACACCGACGACGAGCGGCAATGAGTCGCGCCCCTGCCAAACAATGCCCAAAATATGGGCCTGGCGCGTCACGATGGCGACGGGCACGATGAACGAGAGGGCTCCCACAGTGAGCAGGGCCAGTCGCTGGTGGTTCTTGGCTCGGACGAGTGCGATGGCGAAAACGGCGATGAACAAGTAGTACCAGGATTTGTAGATGATGGTGGGGAGAACGGTATCGAGCCATCCAAGAACGCCGACCGACTCACGAATCCATTCGTGCAGGTGGTGCAGAACCTTTGTAATCACCGTAAATTCGCCGTCAGTGGGAGCCACTGCGTAGCCGACGGGGAGGACATTGAGAGTGCCTTGGGTCAAGATCCACGAAGCGGCAACGACGACACCGCTGACCAGGGCCGCCATCACGTACTGAACAGGTCGCTGTGTTCGGACGAGTTGTAGTGCCTTGCGTGGGGTTATGAGCACGACGGAGACCAGGCCAATGAGGAAGAGCCAAAATGGCGACAGCCCACGGATGAGTTCGAAAGTGCAGGCCTCAAATACCAAAACGCAAAGGAGGCCAACGGGCGGTTCGTCACGATACTCAAGGGCCAGGACGCACATTGTGGTCCAGATAGCAATGGCCGTCATGATCTCAAAGCCACTGGGGTTAACGCAGGAGCTCAGGAAATAGGTCATGGGTGTTATTGCGAAATACACGCCGAAGATCATGCCGCGACGTCGCCCCCAGCGGGCGACCGTGTAGAGAGCGAGGGCGATCATGAATGCGCCGAGCGCGGCACTGATGATGCGCATTAAGTAGATGCCAGGGGGCCCCGCATTGAAGAGACCACCGATCCCAACGAGCGCGTAGTACAGCGGTGGGTAGTGACCAACGTAGCTGGGGGTGACCATCAAGGCCGATGACATATCCCAGGGGGGTTGGCACGACGCGGGTACTTGCACTTTGAACTGCCAGCAGTGCAGGTCGATTTTGACGAAGTTGATCGAAATCGGTACGTTGAAATTCACGAACACCTTGCTCGGCGGCGTCGTCGGCGTACCAATTTGGCCATGGTCCAGGGCGTAGGCGTGAATAACGTGCGCCTGCTCGTCGGGCGCAGCAGCCAAGGGACTGGCGTAACTCCAGCAGCCCAGAATGAGAAAGAGCAGGCTGAAGGTCGCGAGAAAGATGAATCGTGGCGTGGCGCGGAGACCAAAAGGGCGCCAGTCAGTGTCACGCCATGTCATGTCCCAATGTTACCGACTGTGTCTCGCCAGAACGGTCCAGTGCTCCTACAGGTACTGACCCGTGGGAGCCGAGACTCCGTCAGTCGTCACCTTCGACACCGTACCCAAGAGCTCATAGATTTCGGCCAACGACTTGGCGCCATCCACACTCCACCCGAGACGACTGCTCGCCTCCACCGCGCCGAACGGTTGGAACTCAATGGAGGCCAGGCAACGACCGGGTCGAATAAGGGCCTTATCGAGCAGCGCGGGCGGGGCATTGGTGGAGAGCAGAATCAAAACGTCACTCGACGCACCAACGAGCCCGTCGGCGGCGTTGAGGAG
>CAIKBU010000056.1 GCA_903825765.1 uncultured Actinomycetes bacterium
GGGGACATCGAGCCATTTCTCACGGCCATGGCGGAGCATGCTCGTCACCGGGTGGTTCTCGAGTTGCCAGCACAGCACCCGCTCGCCTCAATGACCTCGGCGTGGCAACACTTTTGGCAACTCGAACGACCAACTGGTCCGTCGCCGGAGTTGCTCGTGGACGTCATAGCCGCCCTCGGTTTTCGTCCGCAGATTGAACACTGGGATGGCCCGCTCCGCGTCGAACAAGATTTCGATCAAGCCGCCCACTTCATGAGAATCCGACTATGTCTTCCCATCGAACGCGAGGGTGAGGTGCGTGATTTTCTCGCCACGAATTCCGTGGCGACGACTCGCCCACTCGCGACAATCTGGTGGGATCTCTAGATCAGCCAACCCGCCGTGGGCTACTGGTTGAGCCTCGTCCAGATTGCGCCGCTACTGGTAAAGAATCGCCCACCCGTTATGTGAACGTACAGAGGGAACGGACCTGAGTTCTTGGCCACCACGTCCGTTTGGTCATCGACGCCATTATGAATCCGCCAGAATCCCTGGGTACAGAATTCATTCAACGCATGACCTCGGTAGAAGCCTTCGGGAATCCAATCAACTTGGGGATGAATCGGCCCAATTGAAAATGTTCCGGGGCCGAAAGAAAACTCCTCGCCTCCCTGTGGTGCGAGCTCATTGCCCACGCGATCTCCCTTCAGTATCTTTTCCAAAATTTGCCGCCACACCCGGAGCGGACACCAGTCGAACGGGAAAATACATCGATCCCTTGGGCTCTCGTTTCGTGGTCATTTCCAACGACCTCACTCCCGGCGCGAAGAGCTCCGTCGGTACCACGAATCGGTCCACGACGAGCCTGCCGTCGAGCTCTCGAATGTCATCCAACATCACGCCAATGCCCTTATTCATCCAACCATTCCTGCCATAGAATGCCGACTCGATCGGCAGGGTGGACGAAACAAAATCCTTGGCATCTTGCAGCAGCCCCGAGAGCGGCGCAGTCGCCTCTTCAGCGAGTTGTCGAGCAATTCCAGGGTGGCTCCACCCACTTAGACAGAAGAAAACAACGAGATTCGCCAGTGGCCAGACATGGATTGCGTCCGAATCAAAGTTCTCGAGCGACGCACCGGCCGACACGTACTGAAGTACGTACAGGGCAGCGGTGTAGGGATCGAAGGTGTCGGCATTGGCCCACACGTTCATATCTTTCACCCGGGCGTTATAGGCCTGGTACCCAGTGACGCCGAGGTAGTGGTCGCCACCGTGCGCGAGCGGGGCAAATGCACTCGGCGCCACGAGGTGACACACCCACGAGGCGTCAACATCGTTGGTGATGGAAGGGAGCGCACGAATTCGATCGAAGAACGATTGACCATCCGTCGGCGACGAATACGAGGCGTAAAATGTTGCGGCGTCCACATACGGTGCCACGTCCTGCAGGTAGGCCGAATGCACCTCTCCTCGGCATTCGAGCAGATCTTGTTCCAGTTGCTCGAAATTCATATCGGGGCTCAGCAACATCGCCACCTTTTTGAGGCCCCGAAGCACCACCGCGATGTGCGTATCGGAGAGCACCTGCTTCGTCTGAACGTGCATGAAGGACTGCTGATAGGTCTGGAGAAGAAAGTCGCGTGGGGCGCGACAGCGATAAAGCCAAAAGAGAACCCCCTCAAGAAATGGTGTGGCGGCGAGGAGTCGGTGACGCAGGTCAGCATCACTTTCGTCGGGGGCGCTTCGAAAGTTCCGTCGAATATCCACCCGATACATCGATTCCTTGACATAGTGCTGGTAGGTCGATTCATCGAGGACTGGCTCGCCCGACTCGTGGTTCAACAGCCCCGCGATGAAGGCCGCCAGATCCCCCATCGTTCGACCGAAGTCATCAAGGCCATGTTCCACTTCCTTGTGTTCTCGGAAATAACCAGTGTGCGCCTCGCCGAGGGCACAGAGTTGTGCCACCTTCACAGCGGACGGAAAATTGTTCGGAAATTCCCCATTCATCACGTCACTCATGGACGCCATTACCTGCAGAGCGCCTGCCACCTTGTTGACGAATCCGGGCTTCATGAGACGTAGTCGTCGCTGCGTCGCCACGACGTTGTTGAGGAATTCACCTTCGTCAGAAATTGGTCGTATTTCTCGGTCATTGGCCGGAAAAGCCGCCGGGACAACGAGGTGAGCCAGCAGCGGCACGAGTGATAACTGCTGCGGCGCGACGACGGCGGTAAGTGCACGGTAGAGAGGGGCGAGGCGCTCCGGGTTCAGGCGTGTGAAATCAAGATTCGACTCGCTGACATCGCTCACCGCCGCGGCCATTGCCTCGACGATTGCTGGTGTTGCCTGAAGCGCTTTCTGCACGAGGGCACGACGTTCATCAAAGGTCAAAGAACGAAGTGACGGATTCCATTCGCTCGCCACGTGTACCAAGCGATGCCAACACTCTTCGGAAAGTGGCGCCGTGAGTATCTCGTTCATCAGTGCGTCGTAGGCGCTGGCGTTGAAGTCGCGTGATCGCCCCTCCGGCCCGACGAGCCACCAGGTTAAGCCATCGAGAAAGTCGTCAAAGTACTGTCGCGTGAGGTGCCCAACGTTGGTCATGAGCGTCGCAGCGGCGCCCAACCGCCCGAGTGCTCGGAGCGAAAATACTCACCCTCGTTAACCGTGACGTACTGAGGGGAGCCGATACCTCGATGGCTCGCAATGATTGATGCGGATTCGCCCGATGCGTTGCGCAGCCGAACCCAGGAGAGCGTTTCGCCAACACGCCCCTCACAGCGATACGTGCCTGGTTCGATGTCCTCACCAACCAGCATCATGCCGTCACCGAATACAGCGTTGGGCGTCGAAAAGATCGGGCGGGCCCGAACGTCTGTTGGTTGCGAGGTCGCTTGGTAGCGGGGCGGTGAGTAATACTCCTCGCGGTTAGTCGACGGTGGTCTCGAAGCAGCGAGCTGTTCTCGCTCTTTTCCCCACTGCCGGAGGGCTCGACCACCCAGGAAAAGTAGGGCGATGAGTGCGAGGCCCTCCAACCCACTCCCTCGACGCCGTTCTTGCACCACGATCACCTGCGGCGGCGGTGTAACGATTGATTGGTAGAACGGCAGTTGGGGCTGATATTGGAACAGTGGTGGCGTGTACATCGGTTGCGCCGGATGGTTCCAACTATTTATCTGGTTGAAAGGCTGCCACGGCTCTAGGTTGTTCATACGACTCCTCTGACCACATCACGCGGGCAGTAGTAGCTACCCGAACGCGACGATAGGGCATCACTGTGACAGCTGTCCACGGGATGCCAGGGGTGCGTCATGGGGAAAACGCCACGCCAGGTTAAACACGTACCCGTCAGTGGAAACGTGATGGCTTCGTCGGGATCGAGCGCCTGATGGCGCCCCCTTTGCCCGACATGCTCCTCCGAGCCAGTCAGCTCCGCTGCTACGTCGCAGCGAGAATCAACCCATCTCGCTGGACTGCACGAAGACTTGGAATCAGTACGTCGGGACCATGCCTTCAGCACGGCGTGAAGCCCAGGAGGGGGCAGCGGCATCCTTCGGGCTCATGATGGCCTCGCCGTTCAGCGGCCACGGCACGTTAATTTCGTCGTCAAAGGGGTGAATCTCGAGCTCGTTCGCGGCGTCGTAGGGCGACGACAAGAGGTACGCGAGGGCGCCAGTTTCACTGGTCACACAAAAACCGTGGGCCACCCCGGCCGGCAAGAGCACCGAGCGACCGTGGTCAGCGGCGAGCGAAACCACCAC
>CAIKBU010000057.1 GCA_903825765.1 uncultured Actinomycetes bacterium
AATCAAGTACACGGCGTACTGCATGGTGAACGACGACGCGACCAGAATGATGGTGAAGATACCCGACTGAACGACGTCGAGGTGCGTACCCTTCGGCGGCCAGTACGGAAGGTGCGCGCGAATGGTGAACAGGGCTGCGAAGAGGCCCGAAAAGAACATGAGCTCGCTGCCCAGCCAAATCATCACACCGATCGCCAGCATCGGTGGACGATCGTGGACAATCTTGCCGGCGGCAGCGTGCGTATCGAGGGAGGTGGCCTGACTCATCTATACAGTTCTACCATTCAGGCACAAAATCTCGTACCAGAGCGTTCGTGATAGTTGCTATCGGAGCGTGCTGGGGAGGGACTGGGCCGCCACAATGGCGAGGCGACGGGTTGGACGCGTCATGGCGACGTAGAGCGTACGAAGTCCGCGCGACGTTTCCGATTGATCACGCTGCGCGCCTCGGCGGACAATTTCGCTGGGCTCGACAACCACCACACCGTCAAATTCGAGACCGTTGGCACTTTCAGCACCGAGCACCACTAGGTCAGCGGCCAACCCACGAGTGTCACTCTCGCGGGGGTCGATAGCGGCGAGGCCCGCGGCCTGCAGGAGTGACGTTATCTCCGCGACGCGGGCCTGCGTCACTATTACGGCCAGGCGTCCAGGGGCGACCTCGGCCGCTTCCCGGCGCACGGCGGCGACCAGCGTCGCGTCAAAAACGTCCGGCGACACTTGTTCGACCGTTGGCGTGGAGCCGGCACGGCGAACTGGCCGTGGGGGCTCGAGGTCACTCGTTGAGGCACGGAGCGTCGCGGCCGCAAAGTCCAGCACTTCTTCTGGCGTGCGGTAGCTCACCGTGAGGTCCACCCGGTGGGGGGCACGACGAGGTTCGAGAACGTCGAGCACCGCATTCCACGACGCCGAGGAGGACGCTGTCGTGGCCTGACCCATATCGCCAACGATGGTCATCGAGCCCGTCAGATCGCGGCGCTTGAGAACACGGAGTTCCATGGGCGACAAGTCCTGCGCCTCGTCAACGACAATGTGGCCGTAGGTAACAAATTCGGCTTCATCCAGTTCCGCATTCAACGTCGGCGCGAGGCGCTGGGCCTCTCGGAGAGCGGCCGCGCGGACGTCACCACTAAAGGCGTCAAGATCGACGCCTCCCAGTATCCCAGAGTCGGCAATCTTGGAGACGGCGCGCGGACGCTTTCGAGGTCCGAGCAAAATACGAGCCTCGTCAATCAAGGCCGCATCGGCCTTGGTCCACGCAACCTCATCGAGGTCCGCACTGCGCGGACGGGCCAGCGAGGCGATCTCGTCATCACTCAAGATGCCCTTGCCCGCGGCGCGCAACAGTGCCGGGGCGCCGAAGAGGTCATGAAGGAGGTCCTGACCCGAGAGACGAGGCCAGATGCGCTGCAGGATCTGCTTGAACTCGGGAGTCGAACGAATCAGGTCGCCGAGGTCCTCCACGGCCGCCACCTCGTCACTGCCGTCGCGGACGAAGCGCGAGTGGTACCGCTGGGCCAATTTGAGGGCCAGTTCACGACCAACGGCTGATCGGCGGGAGTTGTGGTTACCAGGACGTCGACGAGCGCGCTCAACCACCTCATGGGTGTCGTGAACGGTGACCACGACGACGGCCCGACCAACGGGAATTGAAACGTCCTCGCGCAGCGCCCGCTGACGAGTGCCCAGCGCTCGAGCGAGCACCTTCACCATTCGGGCGTCGCCCTTGAGGCGGTCAACCTCTTCGGTATCCAGCGCGCGAATGGCCACGTTGGTCACCAAACCGGAAATCGTGGACAGCGTGACGCCTGACTCGCCCAGTGAGGGCAGGACGTTCTCGATATAGTTCAAGAACAGTGGGTTCGGTCCAACCACCAGAACGCCCTGGCGCTCCAAGGTGCCGCGGTGAGTGAAGAGCAGATACGCCGCTCGGTGCAGTGCCACGGCCGTCTTTCCGGTACCGGGACCTCCCTGCACCAGCAAAATACCGGCCAAGGGGTGACGAATGATTTGGTCCTGCTCACCTTGAATCGTGGCCACAATGTCGCCCATGCGACCGGTGCGGGCGCGACCAAGGGCGGCGAGCAGGGCACCGGGTCCGCCCAGTGCCAGGCCACCGGCGACCAGACCTTCCTCGGTGGCGGCTCGCTCCGCCCCTTCAGGAATGTGGAGTTCACCGGTGGCGTCGGCGAAGTACTCGTCTTCGACACTGGTGACAACCCGTTCACGAATCGCCACGTGGCGACGACGAGAGAGCCCGAGCGAGGCAACGCCCGTGGCCCGGTAAAAGGCTTCCGCCACCGGTGCTCGCCAGTCAACCACCAGGGGATTGAGGTCAGCGTCAGAAACGGCCAAGCGACCAACGTGATAGGTATCACCGTCACTGAGCTGATCATCGGCAAAGTAGTCAATCCGACCAAAGAACAGTGCTTGGTCGCCAATCGACAGCTGTTCGAGTCGTTGGAGGGCCGTGCCCATGACGACGTCGCGCTCCACGAGGTCACCCGCACCACGCATCGCCGCAACGGCGGCCGAATCGCGCAGCGACAACGCTTCTTCACGCATGTGGTCGAGGGCATCGAGGGCGCGATCGAGGAAACTTTGTTCGTCGGCAATTTCGCGTTCGTGCGCCATGGCGACCTTTCATTGAAGGCTGGAGGGTCTATCAATTCTAGGCGACGCTGGCGACACCACCATTTCAGCCCTGCGCCTAGGCTGGGTGCGGAAAAGGAGCAGTGTGAACGACCCAGTATTTCTCCGTGCCGCCCGCGGCGAGTCGGTTGAGCGCGTACCCGTCTGGTTTATGCGACAAGCGGGTCGATCCCTGCCCGAATATCGTGCCCTGCGTGGCACGGGCTCGATTTTGGAGGCTATCGCCGACCCGGCCCTCGCCTGCGAAATTACGATGCAACCCGTGCGTCGCTACGGCGTGGACGCGGCCATTTTGTTCTCTGACATCGTGGTCCCCTATCACGCCATCGGCTTTGGTGTCGATGTCGTGCCGGGTCGCGGACCGGTGATTGCCCAGCCTTTTGCCAGCGCGGCCGACCTCGATCGACTCACCGACCTCACCGAATCGCAGATCAAACACGTCACCGACACGGTCGACCTCGTGGTCGCCGAACTCGCTGATACGAACACCCCCCTTATCGGCTTCGCTGGTGCGCCCTTCACCGTTGCGAGCTACCTGGTCGAAGGCGCACCCACCCGCGAGTTTGCGGTCATCAAAACACTGATGCACCGCGACCCAGTTCTGTTTGACCATCTCCTCGACCGACTCGTGGCCATAACCATCACCTTTCTTCGTGCTCAGGTTGCCCACGGTGCACGCGCCATTCAGCTCTTTGACTCGTGGGCGGGTTCGCTGACCCGTGATGAGTATCAGCGCTTCGCCCTGCCCGCCACGCAACGGGTGCTCGAAGGAATCGCGGACCTCAACGTGCCGACCATTCTTTTTGGCGTCGGTACGGGCGAACTCCTCCCCCTCATGGCGACGGCGCCGTCCACCGTCTTGGGCATTGACTGGCACGTCGACCTCGACGAAGGCCGACGCCGTGCCGCGAAGCCGGTGCAGGGCAACCTTGACCCCGCTCGCTGTCTTGGTGGGGTCGATCTCGGCGTCGCCGCAGCGCGGGAGATTCTTGCACGGGCCGGTCGCGAGAGCGGGTACATTTTCAACTTGGGTCACGGGGTGCTCCCCGCCACCGACCCGGCAGTACTTGAGGCCATTGTCCGGGTGGTCCACGATGAAGGAATGGCAGGCGTTCGATGAAAACTGGTGTACTCGTGATGGCGTACGGAACGCCGACCACCCCCGCTGACGTCGAGCCCTATTACACGCGTATCCGTCACGGGCGCCCGCCCACCCCAGAGCTGCTCAAGGAGTTGCAAGATCGCTACAACGACCTCGGTGGCACGTCACCGCTGGCCGCCCGCACGGCGGCGCAAGTGGCGGGTATTGCCGCCGAACTCGAGCTGCGTTTCCCCGGTCAATTTGACGTTCGCTTTGGGTCGAAGTACGAGCCACCCATGATTGAAGACGTTGCTCCCTCCTTCGTCGAGGACGGCTTCGAGCACGTGATTGGACTGGTTCTCGCTCCCCACTCGTCGTCGATGTCAACGACGCAGTACATGGACCGAGCACGCGCCTGCCTGGGTGAGCACCTTCGCCTCAGTGAAATTCACTCCTGGTGGGACGTCCCGGCCTTCATTGCCATCATCGCCCAGCGCGTTAATGACGCGCTGGCCTCGATCCCCGACGACCGTCGGGCCACGACCGAAGTGCTGTTCTCCGCTCACTCACTGCCCGAGAAGATTCTGGCCAACGGCGATACCTACCCTGAACAGTTGCGCGCTTCGGCCCAACTCGCCGCCGACGCGGCTGGGCTGACGTCGTGGGACCTCGCCTGGCAGTCCGCTGGTCGCACGGCGGACCCCTGGATCGGCCCCGACATCCTGGACGTTCTGCGGGCCAAGCACGCCGCCGGCATCACCGACGTTGTCTCGTGCCCCATCGGTTTCGTTTCTGACCACCTTGAGGTGCTCTTCGACATCGACATCCAAGCGCAGGAACTGAGTCACGAACTCGGCATCAACCTCGTGCGAACGGTCTCGCTGAACGACGACCCCGCATTTATGGCGATGTTGGCTGACGTGGTGGCAGCCCGCGCTTGACCACGAAGGCGTCGGTCGTCGTCATTGGTGGCGGGATCGCTGGACTCTGCGCCGCCTACGAACTCAGTGGCGGTGTTGACGGCCCCTCGCCGACCACACCGCGAATCGAGTTACTGGACGTCGCACCGGTCGTCGGGGGCTCCATCGGTCTCACCCAGTTTGCTGGACGAACGCTCGATCTCGGCGCTGACGGGTTCCTCGGACGTCGTCCAGAAGCCGTTGGACTGGCGCACGACCTCGGACTCGACGCCGATCTGGAGCCCATTGCCGCCTCGGGGGCTTCTATTTACCTGAATGGGGTCATTGACACCCTGCCCCAGGGCCTCGTGCTCGGCGTCCCGACCACGTCGTCGTCACTCAAGTCACTGAAGGGTCTTTCGCGGGGGGCCCGCTTTCAGGCCTGGCGTGATGAGCACGCGCCCCGACCCTACGTCGCTGGTGACGACGCCACCATCGGGGAGATCTTGCGCAACAAGCTCGGTGGGGCACTGACCTACCAACTCATCGAGCCCATGATTGGTGGCATTCAGGCCGGACGCGTTGACGAACTCTCCGCCAAATCAGTCTTTCCCGCCCTGCTCACTGCGGCCCAGCGAAAGGGGTCGCTCCTCAAGCACCTTCGAGCGAGTGGTGAGGCCATGCCCGGACCGGCCGCCCTCTCGACGGCGAGTCGCGCCGTTTTCTACTCCCTCACCGGTGGCGTTGGGTCACTGGTCACCGCT
The DNA here is from genome assembly GCA_903825765.1 of uncultured Actinomycetes bacterium. Classification (GTDB taxonomy): domain Bacteria; phylum Actinomycetota; class Acidimicrobiia; order Acidimicrobiales; family RAAP-2; genus RAAP-2. Next base: position 5,397 of record CAIKBU010000057.1, read on the forward strand.
TTGACAGACGTTCTACGCGAACGCGGTGTCGTCGTGCGCACCAACACGGCAGTGACGGCTCTTCGGCGAACGCCTGCAGCCAGGTACCCGTGGGAGGTCGACACCGCGACGACCGCGACGCCGGCCGACGCAGTGGTGCTCGCGACACCCGCGAGCGTGACCGCGGCCTTGGCGGGCGCTCACCACGACGCCTTGGCGTCCCTTCGTACGATTCAAAACGTCGCGACCGCCATGATTACCCTTCAGTTCGCCCCCGACGCAGTTCGACTCCCGGCGCAGGGGACGGGACTCCTCGTTCCTCTGGGCTCGACCTTCGGCGACGACATCTTCATGACGACGGCGGTGACGTTCCTCGACCGGAAGTGGCCACACCTGCGTTCACCCGACGACGTCCTGCTGCGAGTGCACGTGGGACGAAGTGACGACCGTCGCTTCACGGGCTTTGGCGACGAGGCCCTCGTTGCGCGCGTTCTCGATGAACTCCGAGCGCTCCTAGGAAACGTGGACGCCCCTCGCGCGTCACTGGTGCAGCGCTGGAGTGAAGGACTCCCGCAGTACCGACTCGGTCACAGTGACGTCGTGTCGAACGCATCTGTGGCGGCGGCGACCCTGGGTCTCGTGCTCGCCGGCAACGCCTACGACGGCGTGGGCATTCCCGCGACCATTGGCTCGGGCCGAGCTGCCGGTCGCCGTGCGCTCGGCATTCTGGCGTCAGCGAGCGCTCACAAGTAGTACCCCGAGTGGATGTACACGCACGGAATACCTTCGGCCACGTACATCGCGTGATTCTTCGGGTCGTCCTCCAGTGCGAGGCGAATGTCGTAGCCGCACTCACCCAGCTCGTGCAGCACGCCTCGTTTAAACGCATCAACGCCGCTGTAGTCGCCGTGGTCCCGCGTCACGAGTAGATCCCACCGCAGGCCATGGCGCGTCAGCCACTCGACCGTGTGGGACTGGACACGGCGCGGGCGGCCAGTCACCAAGATGACGACGAGGTCGGCGTCGAGCAGATCAAGGAGCCGCTGCGACTCGGCGATGACGGGGTCTTCCCCGCACGCCTCGAAAAAAGCCTTCCAGTCCCCCGATTCAATGTGATGCTGTCGACCCGAGGCGTCGGAGAGGACGCCGTCGATATCAAAAATGACGGCCCGGCCGGGAGCTTTTGGCGCGTCTCGCCAGTACCAGTGTTCATTGGTTGTGGTCATTCGTGTCATACCGTTCAAGCGAGGGATGGTGTCTGCGAGACTAATGGTTATGCCACTCGAGTCCGGACAGACCTACACCGTTTCCTACGGGCAACGGGTCTTCGTCGTCGGCGACCTTGACCTTTCACTCGACCCGTCACGAGACACGGGGTCACTCGATCACCTCACCTCCTTTCTCGCCGATATTGACGATGCCGCCGTTGTGGTGGTCGCGGGCAATCTTTTCGCCCCCGGCCCCGAAGGTATTGCCGAGTGTGTCGCGGGCGTCCTGCGCGCCACGACGGGTCTCGCCGAGCTCCTGCGCGCCTTCTGCGCGCGGCCCCGTCACGCCATTTACGTTCTCCCCGGTGTCCACGACCACGCCCTCGCTGACTCCGAAGCTGCGCAGCAGGTCCTCCACGAACTCGGCATCATGGTCGCCGCCTCACTGCGCCTCGAGGTCCAGACCCTGGAAAACATTGATGTCATCATGGTGGTGCCGGGAGAGACACCGTCCGTCGTGGACGCCGCCCCCGGGAGTCGTCTGTTGGACGACGGGCTCGCGGTCAATCGCTTCACCACGTCACGCACGCTCTATCGACGGTTCGGTCCCGCCCTGTGGCTCGGCATGATCCTCGTCGTGGGTGCCGACTTGTTCAACACAATGGCGCGCATTGTCAGCATCTTCACGCATCACCACGTCACCATCCACACTCCCCACACCAGTTCGGTCACGGGTAACGTCCTGGCGAATCTCCTTCTCCTCGTCTTCGTCGAGGGGCTCGTCGTGGCGGCCGTTGGTGCGCTGACGAGACGACGACTCTCGTGGCGAGGTGACGAACGGGCGAGCCTCGTGAGCGAACCGCTCGCTCAGACCACTGTTGATGGCGTCGACGCCCTGCTCTACACCTCGCGCCAGCGTGAGCGTGGCGTTGCCGGCGTCGTGGTCGGGGGCAGCGCTCGACCGGCCCTGGCATATCTTGACGAGGGATTCTGTGCCGCTCCCGGCCCCTCGCGTGTCGTGACCACCGAATGCGACGCCTTCCTCGGTCTGCCCAGCGTGTTCGTTGACGTCGAACGTTTTTGCCTCGTCGAAATTGAAGCGGGCTCTCGACTCCAGGTTCGATTGATTGGCCACGAACGGACCATTGGGCACAGTACGCGGCTCGAGGCCCTCCTCGCCCGCACCCCCGTCCAGACCGCTCTGCCACCCACGGATGAAGTCATTGGCGCCTGGCCGGACGCCACGCCCTACCCCCTCTCGACGGACCGGCAACGCGAGGCTCGTCGCCAACGACGGATGCGGCGTTTCGCCGCTGGCCTCATTGCCCTTGATGGCCTCTTGAACATCATCGTGGCGACGTCGCCACCACTACGGTCCCACCTGCACACGGTGCTGCAGTATCTCCCACTGGGACTCGCACAATCGGCGGCGGCCCTGACGGCACTGGCCGGGGTGGCACTCGTCATGCTCGCGCGGGGCGTTCGTCGAGGGCAGCGTCGTTCGTGGTACGTCGCGGAGTTCTTCTTAGCCCTCACGGTGTTGGCGCACCTGGCCCGAGGTGGACCTATTCGCTCCTCCGCCATTGCGGGCGGCATCTTCGTCTTCTTGCTCGTGCAGCGTCGGTACTTCAATTCCGACACCGACCGGGCCGGACTCGGTGTGGCCCTCGGTCGGCTCGCGAGTATCGCGATGACGGCCGTCAGTGCGGCGACGATCGGCATCGAGGTCGCCGCTCGAAACAACGCGACTATCACTCTCCCCAGCTGGCCGACGCTCGTCGTGGCCTGCACCGAGCGCCTCGTGGGTATCTACGCCATTGCCCTACCCGATCGCGTCAGCGACTTTGTCGACGTCACACTCCTCGCCATCGGCATTTCGCTCATCGTCACGGCGCTCTATGTGATAACCCGGCCCGTGGTTGACCGACGACTGTCATCGTCGACCAGCCCAACGGAACGACGCGTGGCCGAACTTCGGGCCCGCGACATCGTGCGTCGGCACGGGCGAGGGACGCTGGACTATTTCGCCCTGCGTGACGACAAGCAGTTCTACTTCTACCGCGACTCACTCGTCGCCTACGCCGTCTACGGCGGTGTGGCGCTGGTCTCCCCCGATCCCATTGGCCCCGCCGCGGAGCGCTCCGAGATCTTCGCCGCCTTCAGCGCCTTCGCCGAGAGTCGCGGCTGGACGGTGGCGATCATGGCGGCCTCGGCGGAGTGGACCCCCACCTACCACGCCGCCGGCTTTCACTCGCTCTACCTGGGTGACGAAGCCATCGTCGACTGTCAGACCTTTTCACTCGAGGGGGGCAAGATGAAGGGCCTTCGACAGGCCTGCACCCGCCTCGAGCGCAACGGCTACCAGGTTGAGTTCTACGACCCCGCCACCATCGACCCCGCACTGATTACTGGCGTCCTCGACCTCGTCGCCATGCTGCGACGGGGCGACGACGAGCGTGGCTTCTCCATGGGGCTGGGTCGACTCTTTGACCCCAAGGACAAGGGGCTCCTCTTGACCATCGTCCGTGGTCCCGACGGAGCGCCAGCGGCGGCCTGTCAGTTCGTGCCCTCGCCGGCCATCAATGGATTTTCCCTCGACATCATGCGCCGAGACCCCGGTGAGCATCCCAATGGCCTCATCGACTACGCACTGTGCTCGACCATTGCTCACCTCAAGACGCAGGGCGCCGAGGGGCTGAGCCTGAACTTCGCCGCCTTCCGTGGCGTCCTCGACGGGGAGCGTGGCGAGGGTACCTGGACGCGGGTAGAACGATGGACCTTGCATCGCCTCTCCGGCGTTCTCCCCATTGCGTCGCTGTGGACCTTCAACGCCAAGTACCAACCGCGATGGCTGCCCCGGCACATCGTCTACCCCTCGGTGGAGACCTTCGTTCCGGTCGTCAGCGCGATTTTGCGCGCCGAGTCGTTGACGGAAATCCCCGTACTCGGCCGCTTCTTCAGCAATGACCCCGCCAACCGGCCCGGCACCATTGTGCCACCCGACATTCTCGAGGCCGCCAAGGCGGCCGACGAACGTCGCTAAGCCAAACGGCGGCGAATGGCGTTCGCCAGACGATCGGCCGCTGATGGCTCGAAGGTGAGGAACAAACTCGGCTCCACGAGTTCGAGCTCCATGACCTGCCAACCACTCGGTGCGGCGACAAAGTCGACGCGGGCGTAGAGCAGGTCGCCGAAGTCGGCCAGGATCTGCTCGGCGATAGCGAGCGCCTCGGGTTCGGTGTCGTCCCGGCGCATCTGTTCGCGACGAAATAACGAATCGCGCACGTCGGCGGGCGTGTTAAGCATGGCGCCCTTGTTCATGGCGTGCGAGTAGGTGCCGTCAATGAAGATGACCGCGTGCTCACCGAAGTAGTCCACGGTTGGCACGTAGGGCTGAATAAGGACGCTACGTCCAGCATCGTGCAATCGGGCGACGTGCGCACTGGCTCGCTCCACGTCACCTCGGGAGTAGCGCTCGGCGTCAATGGACCCCGCGCCCACGGCAGGCTTGACCACGAACGCCCCCGTTGGAAAGACCGGCGTCTCACCCACTTCACAAAAGTGACTCGGCACGGTAGCGATGCCCTTGGCCTCGAGATCGGCCAAGTAGTGCTTATCGCTCGAGTAGGCGATGACGTCGTAGGGGTTGAGGAGGGCGGGGCGCTGCTTCGCCCAAGCGAGAAAGCGGTCGCGCTGACGGGCGTAGTCCCACGTGGAGCGCAGGACCGTCAGGTCAAAACTCTCCCAGTCCACGCCCTCGTCATCCCAGACGCAGAGTTCAGCCGACACCCCGGCGCGTTCGAGCGCCTCCAGCAGGACTGGTGAGTCGACGTCGACGTTGTCACCACGGCACGTGGCGATGGCCACCCGCATTAGGGCTGGAACAGCAGGGTCGCGTGCGACGTGATGGAAGTCAGCCAACTCGGGTCAATGCCGAGGATGAGGGCGTAGGCCACGGACAGCGTGATGACCACGCGCGACGCGAAGGGCACCACGAGGGGCTCGAGATCGAGATTCTCGGCGACGAAGAGACTCGTCGTCCAACGCAAGTAGGCGAAGGCCGCAATGCAGGCCGCCACCATCGCGACCACGGCCCCGACGGTGTTACCCGCGTCAATCGTCGCGGCCAGCACGGCGAATTTGCCGTCAAAGCCAACGGTGAAGGGCACACCAAGCTGGGAGAGCAGCAGCACGGCGAGGGAGGCGCCGATCCACGGGTTACGGCGGGCGAGCCCTCGGTACTTCTCGAGTTCGTGATTGGCGTCACCGACGCCACCCACGAGGGCCACGATGGCGAAGGTGCCGAGCACGACGGGGGCGTAAGTCAAGACGTAGAAGCTTGACGCGGCGACTCCGGCCGCGGTGCCGGTCCAGACACCGAGGAGAATGAAACCCGAGTGAGAGACCGAACTGTAGGCCAAGAGACGCTTCGCGTTGCCCTGGAGAATGGCGAAGGCCGCACCGACCAACGTCGAGAGCACAATCAGGACGAAGAAAATGGGGCGCCACGTGCTCACCTGCGTACCGAGTCCCGAGATCATGACGCGGATCATGGCCGCGAACGCGCCACCCCACACGATTGACGCGTGGAAACCCGTCACCGGCGTGGGGGCACCTTCGTACACGTCGGGTGACCAGAAGTGGAAGGGAACGGCCTGCACCTTAAAGGCGAAGGCAATCATCATCAGTCCCCCACCCGCGAGGAGTAGTCCGGGGTGCAGCAGGTGGTTGGTGCCGAGGAAGTACGACAAGGCGGTCACGTTGGTCGTGCCCGAGGCGCCGTAGGCGAGGGCGACACCGTAGATGAAAATGGCCGCCGCGAAACCTCCGAGGAGGAAGTACTTCATCGAGGACTCCGACGACTTCAGGCGACGACGGTTGAAGGCGATGATGCAGTACAGCGCAATCGAGAGGATTTCAAGACCGAGGAAGAGCAGCACCAGGTCGTTGGCCTGGGTCATCAACAGGGCACCCGACGTCGCCAAGAGAGCCAACATTTGGTATTCCGCCCCATTGAAGCGCTCCCGACCCTGCCAGTCGTGGGCAATGAGCAGGGCGAAGGTCAATGAGGACGTGATCGAGGCCGCCATAACCACCGAGAATCCGTCCATGACGATGGCGTGGGCCGCGGTCGTGGTCGCACCGTGGTGATTGACTTCGAACCATTGCACGAAGGTGGTGATGAAGCCACCGAGGGCCGCCGCCACCGCGATTGAGGTCGACACCACCGTCGAAAGACGGTTCCGCGTGAGGGCGGTCATGAACAGCAGCGTGGTGGCCGCGCCGACGAGCAAGAGGAAGGGCAACAGGGCCACGTAGTTGATGGCGGGGGCGTGCAAGGTCACTTCGAGACTCCCGAGGGTGCGACGTGGGTACTCAAGATTGAGACGGCGGGATCAATGCGGTGCAGCACCGTCTGGGGCAACACCCCGAGCACTATCACGAGGGCGGCGATGGGAAGCAGGGCCAGACGCTCCGCGGTCGTAACGTCGGTGAGCGTCGCGTTCTCGGGGGCGACCGGACCATGGAACGCCCGCTGGTAGACCCACAGCCAGTACACGGCTGAACCAACGACACCGAGGGTGGCGGCCAGCGCCCACCAGGCGTGGGTGCCAAACGTGCCGATCAGAATCAGGTATTCCGAGACGAAGCCGTTGAGCCCGGGCAGACCCATGGTGGCCAGCATGAAGAGTGTGAAGAGTCCCGCCAGGACGGGCATGGGCTTCTGTAGTCCGCGTAGCGCGGCCACGCGACCACTCAGTTGGCGACGCTCGAGGTAGCCAACCAGCACGAACACGCCGATGGTGATGATGCCGTGATTGAGCATCAACAAGACCGCGCCCTCGGTACCGATACGCGAGCCCGACATGACCCCCAGCGTGACGAATCCCATCTGGGCCAGTGACGAGTAGGCAATGAATCGGCGTAAATCCTTCGCCGTGCAGGCGACGAGGGATCCGTAGAGAATTGAGACCACCGCGAGCGTCAACAGAATTGGTCGCATCGTGGGCAGGGCACTCGGCAGCAAGCCGACGCAGAAACGAAGCAACCCGTACGAACCGAGCTTGGACAAGAGCGCGGCGAGGATGATGCCCGTGGCCGCGGGTGCTTCAGCGTAGGTTGACGGTGACCACGTGTGCAGCGGCCACAGCGGTGCCTTCACCGCGAACGCGACGGCCATACCAATAAAGATCCAGGTGGCGGTGGACGACGAGAGTGCCGTCTGCGCCAGCGCACCGTAGGCGAACGTCAAGGGGCCGCCGACCTGGTGCTGGTGGGTGATGGCCAAGAAGATCAAGGCAATCAGCATGAAGGCCGAACCCGTGAAGGTGTAGAGGAAGAACTTCATGGCCGCCGCCTGTCGCCCCTCGCCGCCCCACTGGGTCATCATGAAGTAGCACGGGATCAAGATGAGTTCGAAGAAAATGAAGAAGGCGAGCAGGTCGTGCGTCACGAAGCAGCCCATTGTGACGCCCATCAGCACCAGCTGCCAGGTCACGTAACTGGCCTCATTGCGACGATCGCGCGCCGCGAGCAGCGCGATGAGGGCGGTCAGGGCGGTGAGCACAACCAGCCACAGCGAAATACCGTCGACCGCGACGTCGTAGGCCAGTCCGAGGGGGGCCGACAACACCAGTCGATAGGCAAAGTCAAATCCCTGCGCGCCCGCCACGCCCGGGTTGTACAGCACGGCGACGACCGCACTGAGGGCGAGCTCAACGGTGGCGCAGGCCACCGCAACCAGGTAGGCGCGGCCGTCACTACGGCGCACCAATTGGGCAACAATGGCGCCTACGAGGGGCACGAACAAGAGGGCACTAAGCCAGAGTGAGGAATGCACGACTAACCAACCCTCGCAACGAGATAGAGAACAATAAAGGCCAACCCGAGCACCATGGCGAGGGCGTAGTGACGTACGAAGCCGGTCTGCACCTTGCGCACTTCCCTCGAGAGGCGCTGCACACCCGTGACCACGCCACGAACGCCGCCATCAATAATGGTCTCTTCAACGACCGAGCCGCTGATCGCGGCCAGACCGGTGAGGGGGCGACCGATTACCCGGTCATACCCTTCGTCCCAGTACCAGACATTCTCGAGAAATGATGGTTCGAGCGATGGCGCACTACTGCGTTGACGCCACAGGACGACGCCGGCACCGAGACCAATGAGCGCCGCGATAACGTCCACTCCCGCCAACGTGATCTGCAGTCCGCTGCTCTGCGCGGCTACCGCCGGCACAGCCCCGAACGTGGGCGCGAGAAACGTTTCGAGTGTGTGGGCGTGGAGCCACGGCAAGTCCAGAGCCCCGCCAACGGCGGCCAGCACGCCCAGGATCACCAGTGGCGCCGTCATGACCAGCGGTGACTCGTGCGGCGCGGCACCGTCCATGACGTCAGCGAAGCGCTCCTCGCCACGGAACGTCAGGACGAAGAGGCGCGTCATGTAGTACGCGGTGAGCACCGCGGTGAGCAAGGCCAGTGCGTAGAGCACCTTGTTGTGCGCGTAGAGGCTCGTCAAGATGGCGCCCTTCGCCCAGAAGCCCGCGAAGGGGGGAACGCCCGAAATCGCCAGCCAGCCAATCAAGAAGGTGGGGAACGTGAGCGGCAGGTACTTGCGGAGTCCGCCCATCTTTCGCAGATCTTGTTCGCCGTTCAAGGCGTGAATCACCGAACCAGATCCGAGGAACAACAGGGCCTTGAAGAAAGCGTGCGCCACCATCAAGAAAATGGCGGCCCCGTAGGCGCCCACGCCAACGGCCAGCACCATGTACCCAATCTGGGACACCGTTGAGAAGGCCAAGACCTTCTTGATGTCCTTTTGTGACGTCGCGATCGTGGCGGTCACGAACGCCGTTAGGGCGCCGACGATTGCGATCACGCTGCGCCCGTCACTCGACAGCGCCAGGACCGGTGACATGCGCACGAGCAAGAACACGCCCGCCGTCACCATGGTGGCGGCGTGAATCAGGGCCGAGACGGGAGTGGGGCCCTCCATGGCGTCGGGGAGCCAGTTAAAGAGTGGAATCTGCGCACTCTTACCGGCCGCCGCGAGCAGCAAACTCAGCACAATCAGGGTTGCCGTCGTACCCGAGAGCTGTGAGAGGCTCGCGAAGATAGTGGTGTAGGTCAGCGTGTGCAAGTGGGTGTAGAGAAGGAACATTGCGGCCAACAAACCAAGGTCGCCCACCCGGTTGTAGAGAAATGCCTTCTTGCCAGCGCTCGCGGCGCTCTCACGGTCGAAGTAGTAACTCACGAGCCAGTAGGAGCAGACGCCCACGCCCTCCCACCCAACGAAGGTCACGACCAGATTGTTCGCCAACACTAGGAGCAGCATCGAGAAGACGAACAGGTTGAGGTAGAGAAAGAACTTCCGGTAGTCAGTGTCACCGGCCATGTACCCCATCGAGTACAGGTGAATAAGTGCCGAGATCCCGGTAATGAAGAGGCACATCGTCAGCGATAACGCGTCAACTTGGAATGCCGCGGGGACGTTCAGTCCCCCCACCGAGAACCAGGTAAAGAGGTGCACCGTGCTCGTCACCTCATGGTTGAGATACAGCACGAAGGCCCAGACCGTGGCCGCGAAGCTTCCCGTCACGGCCGCCGTGGCCAAGGTGCCGGTGGCTTTGTCACTCATCGTGCGGCCATTCAGCAGAATGAGGACGGCACCGAGGAGTGGGAGCAGGGCAATAAGAAATGCTGCGTGCGCCACGATCAACCCTTCATTTCCGTAAGTTCATCGACCGAGGTGGACGCACGTCGCCGGAAAATAGCCACCACAATGCCGAGACCGACCGTTACTTCGGCGGCGGCGACCACCATAACGAAGAAAACCGAAATCTGGCCACCGATGTCGCTGAGCGAGCGAGCGAAGGTAACGAAGGTCAAGTTGACGGCGTTGAGCATGAGCTCAATGCACATGAACATGATGATGGCGCTGCGACGAGTCAAGAAGCCAAAGGCACCGATTCCAAAGAGGAGGGCGGCCAGCACGAGGTACCAGGCGGCGGGAACGTTCACTGGGCACTCTCCCCGACTCGTGGTCGCTCCTTGCGCGCCAAGTTCACTGCGCCCACCACACTGATAATCAGGAGGGCGGCAGTCACTTCGAAGGCAATGAGGTAGGTCGTGTAGAGCGACGTACCGATTTGACGTACGTTTCCGGCCCCCGCGCTCAGCGGCGTACCACCGGTCGAAACCGAGGGCACACCGGTGACCCAGTGCGATGAGGCCATCAAAAAGACCACGCCGGCAACCACCAGCGTCACCGCAATCGCGGCGAACGTGCGCTGACCGACGAGGGGTTCACCTTCGAGTGCCTCGGTCCGGTCTACGCCGAGGAACATAATGACGAAGAGGAACAAGACGACGATGGCGCCGGCGTAGACGATGATTTCCACCGCGGCGAGAAAATCCGCCTGCTGGGCCAAGAAGGCCAGCGCGACCCCGAAGAGGCACAGAATAAGGCTGAGCGCCGCGTGCACCGGATTCTTGTAGATCAAGACACCAACGGCGCCACCGAGAATGAGCAGCGTGGCGACGACGAAAACCCCGATGGCGGGCCAGGCGTAGGCGATGGCGATCACGCTTGTTCCTTTGTGCGCTTAGCGCGATTGAACGACGTCAAGAATTTTGCGAGACCCGAATCCTCGGGGAGTCGGTCCGCGTTGGACAAGTGACGAGGGAAGGAGGCCCGAAGTGATTTCGTGCCGGTGGCGTCATCATCACGCACGCCACTTTGACCAGCCTCAGCGGCGCGAACACCAACGCCCAAGTCACCACTCCACTGCGTCACGCCCTCAAAGGCCGCGTCGCCCGCGGGCGACGTTGCGCGCATCCAGCCACCGGTCATGGCAGCTTCACCTTCGCGCCAGTCTTCCCACGGGAGGCGCTGGGGAAAGCCTTGGTCGTCGACGAGGAGTTGTGACTTGGTGTAGATCGCGTCAGCGCGGTTGGTAAAGGAGAACTCGAACATCTTTGATTCGGTAATGGCCTGCGTCGGGCAGGCCTCGACGCAGAGGTCACAATGGATGCAGCGCAAGTAGTTAATCTCGTAGACGTAGCCGTAGCGCTCCCCCGGCGAGACGGGGTCGTCGGCGGGGTTGTCGAGACCGCGCACGTGGATGCAGCCCACGGGACACACGCCAGCGCACAGTTCGCAACCTATGCACTTCTCCATGCCGTCTTCGTAGCGATTCAGGACGTGACGTCCGTGCTGACGGGGCTGCTTCGGACGCTTGACCGCGGGATAGGACAACGTCACGTTGCCGCGGGTAATCGTGCGCAAGGTCAGGCCGAAGCCACCAAAGAAATCAGTCCAGGCCGCCATCGGTGCCCCTTTCTGCGTTGTGACCATCGAGAAGATTGCGAATCACGTAGCCCGGAATGGGGCGCTGCGCCACCGACGGCAGTACCGACTCCGGACCTTCGCTGCGCGCTTCGCCAAGTTCGAAGGCACGGGTCAGCAGCAGCGACGAGAGGATGACGATGGCGAGAGTGCCAAAGCCCCAGGCGCGTGACACGAGAAATCCGGCCACGACCAGCATCCAGCCCAAACTGAGCGGAATCAGACGCTTCCACCCGAGTTCCATGACCTGGTCGTAGCGGAAACGGGGCAACGAGGCACGGAACCAGATGTAGGCGAAGGCGAAGGCGACCGTCTTGCCCACGAACCACAGGATCGGGAACACCCAACGGAAATGTGCGAGTGGTGGCACCCAACCAGCGGGACCACCGAGGAACAGGGTCACGATGATGGCCGACTGTGTGATGGTGTTGAGGTACTCCGACAAGAAAAAGAGAGCGAATCGAATCGACGAGTATTCCGTGTGGAAGCCGCCGACGAGTTCCGACTCGGCTTCAACGACGTCAAAGGGTGGGCGGTTGAGTTCCGCGGTAATCGCAATCAGGTAGACGACGAAGGGGATAAGACCGAGACGAATGATATTCCAGTGCCAGACGCTCAGCCCCTGCGAGGTCACGATGTCGTGCGTGGACAACGATCCGGTAACGAGCACCACCGTGACCACCGTCATACCGAGGGCCGCTTCGTAGGAAATCATCTGCGCCGTCGCTCGCACCGAGGACAACATTGGGTACTTCGAACCCGAGGCCCAACCGGCCAGCATCACGCCGTAGACCGAAATACCGGACATGACCAGCATGACCAAAATGCCCATTGGTGGATTCGCCACCTGCAGCGCCACGCTGTAGCCAGCGATGTGCAGCGTGCCACCGAGCGGCACGATGCCGAACGTCAAGAGGGCGGGCACTAAGACGAGGTAGGGCGCGAGCTTGAAGACAAACGGATCGGCCTCGGCGGGCACAATGTCTTCCTTCGCGAACAACTTGATACCGTCCGCGAGTGACTGCAAGATACCGAAGGGCCCCCACTTCTGTGGCCCGATACGGCTCTGCATGTCGGAGATGGCCTTACGTTCAAACCAGACCATGATGATGACCGACCCCATACCAATGGCGAATCCGGCGACGACCTTGATCAAGACAATGAGCACGATGATGCCCGTCGTGGCGTGCGTCAGGAGTGGGTCCACGGTCGAGAACGTCATCGTGATGTCATCTTTACTTGACAGATGGAACTGGTGTGGTCAATCAAGAAGCGCTGAACCGACTGACCGAAGACATCCGTGGAGCCAAAGCCCACCAACAAGGTGCCGGGAACGACGGTGTCGTCGGCAACCAGGCGGGCGGGGAACGCACCACTGCGACTTTCGACGGTGACGGGGTCGCCATCAACAAAGCTCAAGCGATCGAGGTCGACGTGGTGTACCCGTAGGGTCGTGGGGGCGGCGAGGTCGCGCAGCGCCGGCGACCCCTGCATGGCAACGCCATTGTCGTAGAGGTGGCGCGCCAGTACCACGCGCAATCCGTAGGCATCAGCGAGTGGCGTTTCAATTGGCGCCACGTGCACGTCAGCGAGTGACACGCGCGCGACTTCTCGATCACTCGCGGCGTCGAGCGACTGCGTCGCCCCAGTGGTCGCGGTGATGCCGGCCGAGTTGGTGGAGCGAATTCCCGGGAAGGCCATGGCGTCCATCGGGGTGCGCATCGTGGGCGTCACGGTGCCCCCGATGACGATGCCGTCAAAGGCTTGGTCGTGCAAGACCGACAGTGTTGGGTACCCCGTGGTCGATTCAATGGTCTGGGCGACCTGCTCAACCGATGTGAATCCCAAGTGCTGACCGGCCGCTTCCGCGAGTTCAGCGGCGATTGCGACGTCAGACCAGGCAGATCCGGGTGGGGCAATTTTCGCCGCGACCGCCGTCACGCGGCCCTCGAGGTTGGTCACGGTGCCAACTCGTTCGTGCTGTACCTGCGCCGGCAGCACCACGTCGGCGTAGGCCAACGTCGCACCACCGTGACCGGTGACCGCCACAACACCCGAGGCGGCGCTCAGGGCAGTTCGGGCGAGTTCATCGTCAACGACGTTGCCAACGACGCACCCGCCGAGCAACAGTACGGCCTGCTGCGTACCATCACGCAAGGCCACCAACTGCTCGAGCGTGGAGCGTCCGGTCGTCGCCGATGCGACACGTCCGGGGAGAAAGCCCGGAGTGAGGCCCATGTCGATCGCGCCGCGCACGTTGCCGCGACGGAGCGCGGGCAAGAAGGTCGCCTTCGGGAAACCGGCAGCCAGCGTCAAGCAGGCCTTCGTAATGAAGTCGTCCGATTCGGCCAGATTGGCGCGGCCGACCACGAAAACCACACCGGCACCGTCGCCCAGCAATGCTTTGGCGGCTTGCACGTCACTCTCCGAGAGAAGGGTACCCACGGGCACCACGCCGTCGACGAGCGCCTTCGCGACCACGGGTGCCTCGCCGGGCCGCGTGATCAGTGAGTGTCGAGCTAACGCACGCAACGCGCTGGGAGCCGACGTAAATTCGACCAGTGCATTCCCCCGGCGCACTACGTTCTCGCGCAGGCGAAGGAAGAGTACGGGCAGTTCCTCGCGAAGATCGCCGGTGAGCGTCACGACCACACGGGCCTTGGCCGCTTCATCAATGGAGGCGGCGGGCAACGACTGAATAAGAGCAGCGTCGAGGCCATCATCGAACTGTGCGTCGAGGTGATCACTGTGCAAGACGCCGCGCACGAAACGTTCCCACGCGAAGGCGCCTTCATTGGTCAGGGCCGCGCCACCGATAGCGCCAACCGTGTCACCACCACCGTGGGCCAGGAGTAGTTCGGCGGCCCGGGTCAGCGCCACGCTCCACGTCGTGGCCGTCAAGACACCGTCGTGGCGAACCAGCGGCATCGTGATGCGTGTTTGTGCCGACAGGGGATCAGTTGCGTCTTCGTTGCCGTCGACGGAATCGAGGGTAAAGCGGCCCTTGTCACAGAGCCACCCTTGGTTGACGGGCTCGGAGTCGACACCTAAGACGCGCGAGAGACGGTTCCCCGAGGACTGCACGGCGACGCGGCAGCCGACGGCACACGTCGTGCACGTGCTCTCGACTTGCTCGAGGTCCCACGGGCGAGAGTTGAAGCGATAGGGCTTGGCAGTTAAGGCGCCCACGGGGCAGATCTGGACGGTGTTGCCAGAGAAGACGGAGTCGAACGGCTCGGTTGGGGAGGTGGCAACTTCGATGAGGTCACCACGCCCGGCAAAGGCAATCTGTGCGTCGCCCGCCACATCGGCCGCGAAGCGAGTGCAGCGAGAGCACTGGATGCAACGTTCGCGGTCTAGCAACACGTTGGCACCAATTGAAATGGGCTTAACGAAGTGTCGCTTCTCTTCAATAAAACGAGTCTCACCCGAGCCGTGGGCCATGGCCTGGTCCTGCAGTGGGCATTCGCCACCCTTGTCACACACCGGACAGTCCAGTGGGTGGTTGGCGAGGAGAAACTCAAGAACGCCGTCCTGCGCCTTCTTGACCTTGTCCGAATCGGTCGTCACGTTCATGCCATCGGCGACGCGGATGTAGCACGCGGGCTGGAGCGATGGACCGCGTGGGCCGTCGACCTCCACGAGGCACATGCGGCAAACGCCAACCGGCTCCATGCGGGGGTGATAGCAAAAACGTGGCACGAATGAACCAGCTCGCTCGGCGACCTCGATCAAGAGTTCACCGGGAACTGCAGTGACCGCACGTCCATTAACGGTAACGGTTACCTGGGTGCGCGTGGCGTCATTCATGCGGACAGCCTCCGTGGTTGACGTGGTCCACGAACTCGTCGCGGAACATTTTGATGGCCGAGGTGACCGAGGAAGGAATTGACGGACCCAGAACGCAGATGGTGGTCTGCTGGGGCGGCCA
>CAIKBU010000058.1 GCA_903825765.1 uncultured Actinomycetes bacterium
CTCTCTACAACGAGAGTGGAGGCCACAACATTGACCCCACGCCCGTCGTGGGTCTGCTCGGCGTGGTCGACGCATTAACGACGCCGCCACCTGGTTGGCAGTGGCGTGACGGCGACGCCGTAGTCCTGCTCGGTCATCGCTCGGCCGCCGGCGACGAGGCGTACCCCTTGGCCGGTACCGACTGGGCCACCGCTCGTGGTCGCCGCGGCGGCCGACTTCCCGGGTTCGTCGCCGACCGTGTCGTACCAGTGGTGCGCTTTGTGACCGCCCAGGTGGCCGCCATCTGTGGTGGCGACGTCTCCTCACTGACCGCAATCCACGACGTGGGTGGCGGTGGACTCGCCGTCGCCGTCGCCGAAATGGTGGCCTTCAGTGGGCGTGGCGTGACTCTCTCGGCACGTGACGGACGGGGCGAATTCTTCAGTGAGTTCCCGGGCCGATTCGTGGCCGGTACGACGAACCCCGAGGAACTACTCGCGGCCGCGGCCGCGGCCGGCGTGCCCGCCGTGGTCCTCGGCACCGTGGGTGGCGACACGCTCACCATTGGTGATCAGGTATCGGTCAGCGTGGCGGATGTGCAGGCCCGTCGCAGTGGAGCGCTCGTTAATCAGCTGAACGCGCACTAGCGTCGCGGAGTTCGTCGAGGACGTGATCGGGGACGACCAAGTCGCCGCTGTGGCCGCGACCGAGAGCGACGTCCTTCTTGAAGGTGCCGTGAAAGTCTGAGCCGCCGGTGGGAATCATGCCGGCGTCACGCGTCAGTTTGACCATCAGGTCTCGAATGGGCTGAGAGGTGCCGCCGTAGTAGGCCTCGATGCCCGCAAAGCCACGGTCTTTTAGTGACCGAATGATGGTGGGCATATCGCGCTCAATGCGGTCAGCGGTGTAGTCGCCGAGGTAGTTGAGCAGCGGGTGGGCCATGGAAAAGACCGTGCCGGAACCAGCCGCCGCGGCGACCACCTCCTCGAGGGTGAGCTCGGTCTTCGGCAGGTACGCTCGACCGTCGCTCCCGAGCCACTCGACGAAGACGCGTGACCAGGTCTCGGGCGTTCGCTCGCCGACGATCTCGGGGTGAAGGGAGAACATGGCCTCGGCGAAGTGGGGACGACCAATGCTGTCGGCATTGCGGGCCAAGCCCTCGAGGACGGCGAAGGTCAGTCGCTCAAACCCGAGGTTCTGCAACATCGTGACGAGGGCCTGGTTGCGCTGAAGACGGTCCTGGCGAAGTCGAGCGAGCACCTGCTGCATCGGCGAGGCGGGATCGAGCGGGAGGAAGTAGGCGAGAACGTGGACGCCGCGACCACCGACCTGACCGTCGCGGTCGCGCCGGGGGAAGTCGTGGTCAATAAGGGAAATTTCGGTACCGGGAATGAGTTCAATTCCGTGGGCGTCACAGGCGACCTGCATCTCGTCGTGGCTCGCCGTGGTGTCGTGGTCGGTGAGGGCAATGGCGCGCAGACCAACCTCCTGGGCCATGCGAGCCAGCGTGGCCGGCGTTTCGGAGCCATCAGAAAAGGTGGAATGGGTATGAAGGTCAATCACGCCACGATGGTAGCCCGCCACCCTGACATGGCGGCATGTGAAAGAATTACCTAGTGCCCTCTTCTTCCGCTGCCACCTTTGAAGGATCGCTGAAGGAAGCCTGCGGAGTTGTGGGCATCGTTGTCCCCGGCGTCGACGTCGCTTCCTACTGTTACGACGCCTTGTTTGCGCTGCAGCACCGTGGCCAAGAATCAGCCGGGATGGCCGTGGTCTTGGACGATCAACTCACTGTCGTGAAGGACAACGGACTCGTCTCGAGTGTCTTCACCGACGCCACGCTGCAGGCCCTCAAGGGCCCCATGGTGATTGGCCACACCCGGTACTCCACGTCGGGGTCGGCCAACTGGACCGCCGCCCAGCCCGTCTTTCGATCGACGCCCAACGGCACTTTCGCCCTCGCCCACAACGGCAACTTGACGAACGCGCCGGCCATGGCCAGTGAGGCCGACATCCTCTTCACCTCCATGCTGTCTGACTCGGATCTGGTGGCTGAACTCGTGGCCCGCGACGTTGAAAAGGGCGCCTCGGTCCCCACCGCGTTACGGTCGGTGCTCGAGCAGGCCCACGGCGCCTTTTCCATGGTGATTATCGAAGCCCACGCCATTCACGCCGTGCGTGACCCGCACGGCTTTCGCCCCCTCTGCCTCGGGGTGTTTGGTTCACTCGACGCGCCACAGGGTTGGATTGTGGCCTCGGAGTCACCGGCCCTCGATGTCGTTGGGGCCACCTTCGTTCGCGAAATTGCGCCCGGTGAAATGGTGACACTGACCCCCGACGGGTGCACCTCGGTGCAACTCCTGGCGCCGGCTGAGGGTCCCACCAAGCTCTGTATTTTCGAATTTGTCTACTTCGCTCGTCCGGACTCGTACCTCATGGGTCACCAAGTCCACACGGCCCGGCGCCGCATGGGTGAGCACCTCGCCATGGAGCGACCCGTCGCCGCCGATCTGGTCATGGGCGTGCCCGACTCGGGCGTGCCCGCCGCCGAGGGCTACGCCAAGGCCTCGGGCATCCCCTTCGGCTACGGACTAGTCAAGAATCGCTACATTGGCCGAACATTCATCTCACCCGGCCAGGACAAGCGAGCGGCCAGCGTGCGCCGCAAATTGAACCCGTTGCGCGAGAACATCGAAGGGCAGCGTCTCGTCGTTGTCGACGACTCCATTGTGCGCGGCACCACGACGCAGGCCCTCGTGCGCATGTTGCGCGACGCCGGCGCCGCCGAAATTCACCTTCGTATTTCCTCACCACCGTTCCAGTGGCCCTGCTTCTTCGGCATTGACACCCCCAC
>CAIKBU010000059.1 GCA_903825765.1 uncultured Actinomycetes bacterium
AATCTCAAGGTGCCGGGATCGAGACCCGGGCGGCC
Source organism: uncultured Actinomycetes bacterium (assembly GCA_903825765.1). Lineage (GTDB taxonomy): Bacteria > Actinomycetota > Acidimicrobiia > Acidimicrobiales > RAAP-2 > RAAP-2. Next base: position 36 of record CAIKBU010000059.1, read on the forward strand.
CACTGAATCCCACTGAAGTCTTACAGGCCCACTGAATCCTCGCACCGGGGGACTATGAACGTTCAAGCTCGTGCATCCCAACGGTCGCGACACTCGCAAGTCGCAAAAAATTCCTTCCCGCCCTCTTTGTTGATTAATTTGTCAACGCAGACCGTCTCAGTCGAGTTGGGCACGGAGAGATGGGCGTTTCCCTTACGACAACGTTTCGATCTCTGATGGTTCGTAGATAGTTTGGTCGAACAGCGTCAGATAAGCGTCGTAACGATAGACGCGATTGCGCCGTTGGCCAGTAATCTCCCTCAGCACGCCCGATTTTTCGAACCTCAAAAGGATGGCATTGGCCGTCGGCTGGGAAACGCCGATACTCCTTTCGACCCACGCGGCGTTGACCAAAGGTTGGCTAAAGAGTCGGTCGAGGATCGCCAGATCGTTCAGCGTGCCCCCGTTCACCTCCAGCGCGCGCCGGTGAGTTTCGCGCATCGCGTGCACCCTCTGAGCGGTCAGGGCCGCTTCGGTGGCGGTCATCGCAACGCCGCGCAGGAAAAAATCGATCCACGGCTCCCACGCACCGTGATCCCTGACCTCCATCAGCAACTCGAAGTATTTCGACCGGTGACGCCGAAGATAGATACTCAGGTTGAGAACGGGTGAAGTGAGAACTCCGCGTTCACAGAGCAACAACGTGATGAGCAGTCGTCCCACGCGCCCGTTTCCATCCAGGAAGGGATGGATTGTCTCGAACTGAGCGTGCACCAATGCGCAGTCCACCAAAAGGGGAAACGCCGCCGCATTGTCGCGTGAGCCATCGATGTAACGCTCGAGTTCAGCGAAGGCGGCTTCCATTTCTCTTGGCGGTGGCGGCACGAAGGCGGCGGCGTCGATGGAACTACCACCGTTCTTCGAGCCAATCCAATTCTGGGTCTTTCGGAATTCACCGGGCGAGCGATCAGACCCGCGTCCCGTGTGCAGCAGCCGTGCGTGAATCTCGCAGAGGAGTCGACGACTGATGGGCAGATCGCTCAGACGATCAATGCCGTAGTTCAGGGCTGCGACGTAGTTCACAACCTCTTGGACATCGAGCGCTGGAATCGCATTCGACGTCGAGTCAAGCTCAAAGGCCAGCAGATCATCGAGGGTGCAGTCGGTGCCTTCGATCTGAGAGCTAAGGAGGGCTTCCTGGCGGACGTACATCGCGAGGAAGAGATCGATGTCGGGCAGATTGCGTGTGGCACCGTCAAGTCGTCCGAGAGACTGATCGGCGATCGACAGACTATTGGCGAGCAGGGAGAGCTCGACACTGGGGGTCGGTGGCAGGGCACGCGGAAGGTAGGCCGAGTACCCCGACGGTTGGCGGACGTAAAAGCCGGAGCGTTCACTGCCGTTCATAAGCGTCCCTTTCGTAGAGTTGAAACTATCGAGTCTTAAATAAGCATAGGCCAATAAATTTATTTAACATACCCAACACGGAGTCGTTAAATAGGTGTCAAAATCTAGCGACTCGACTGATCGCTACGGATCTGTCGATCACAAGGTCGCCGGGGAACACTGTCTACAGGTCCCCCAGCCGCAGCTCGAGCTCCTCGCCGCCCGACACTCGAAACCGAACATTGACGTGACCTTGAAACGAGCCAAGGTCTAGCCAATTGTCTAGCCACGAGGCCAAACGTGAGTGGACTTCAGTGGACGATGGTGGACATTGTTCTTCGTTCGGCCAACAAATCTGTACACTGATGGACGTCTGTGGACGTTCTGGAAACACTCTCAAGGTGCCGGGATCGAGACCCGGGCGGCCCACCAGAAGACCCTGAACGTTCACGCTCGTGCACCCCAACGGTCGCAACACTTACAAGGCGGGAAGATATTCCTTCTCCGCCTAGCCCTCTTAGTGGATTAACTTGTCAACGCCAACGAGAACGCGGTCCGACCAGACTGAAAAGGGGCGACGCCGGACTTCTCTACCAAATTCGACCGGTTGGTCCAACCGATGGTTCGCTATTTGGCGACGGTTCGATTCTTGCGATCCGTACCGACGTCGAAACCGAGAGCGGCATATCCTGGGAGTCTCTTTCGGTGCATCCGTGCGAGCACTGGGCTCTTGGCGTCGACGTAATCGTGGACTTCGACAGATGACTTGCCATCCAAGGGTCGTAGGATCCGGCCAACGTACTGGACAACTCTCCCCCGAAACGCGATTGGAAAGGCCATGAACACCGTATCGAGCGGTGGACAATCGAAACCCTCGCCAAGGAAGCTGCCCGTCGCCACGAGGACGAGCCCGCCACGCTTGGACGCGTCGTCCAAGTCCGCCATGACCTTGGCACGAGCCTTTTTCCCCATTCCACCTTGAAGGACGAGGGGAGTGATTCCCCTCGCAGTAAGCGCAGAGACGACGGACGAGAGATGCTCAGTCCACTGCGTCAAGATGAGACAGTTCCTGCCTTTGGCGGCTGCAGCGGCTACGTCATCACAGATTGCTTTGGTTCGAGCTTCGTCATCCACCAACGCGCGAAATAGTTCCTGGATGTGCGTGAGGTCATCACTCACTTCAAGACTCGTCTGGTGCACGATGAGGTCTCTGCTGAAGTCGTTCCCAGCGTCAACCTTCTCATCCATCCGGTGGCGAATCGGCCCGCAGTACATGGTGATCAAGCCCTGAAGCCCATCACGTCGGTAGGGCGTAGCGGTGAGTCCAAGCCATCGCCGGGCGCGTATTTGCTTGACGCATCGCTCGAAAGTCACGGCCGGGACGTGGTGACATTCGTCAACGACGACGAGGCCGTAATGGCTCGACATCTCGTCGAGGTCCTCGCGTCGAGCGAGACTCTGCGCCATCGCGATGTCGACAATGCCGGTGGTCTTGTTCCGACCTCCGCCAACCTGACCGATCTCCTTCGCGGCCAGACCCAGATGAGTTACCAATCGCTCAGTCCACTGCTCCACCAGCGGTTTACGATCAACGATGATCAGAGTAGGTCGTCGATGGTGCGCAATTAGTGCGCAGGCGACTACCGTCTTCCCGGCACCGGGCGCGGCCACGAGTACGCCGAGTTCGTGTGCGCTAAGTGCGTGAAGCGCAGCCTCTTGATCCTCACGAAGTTCAAAGGTTGGCACGAAATTGATCTGCTCGGGATCCGGTCGACTCTCGTGAACCAGCAATTGGCTTCCCGCCTCCGCCACCACTTTGGCTGCCTTCTCGGACAGACCCCGAGGAATGAGCAGCGACTCGAGTGTCTCTCCATAGCAGCGGATCATCCTCGGCGTATCCCACGTTGAGAATCGGAGTCGCTCCTTCTCGTAGAACGCCGGGTTGTGCAGTGAGGCCAGATGCTTGAGGGCCGCAAGCAGCGCCGGTGGGAGACCAGATCGCTCGATCTCCAACATCGCCGCCGCGACGCCGACCACCACTTCGGGCATCGGGACGGAAGCGACTGCGCGAGAACGCTGAAACGTCCTTTCTTCGGGTCCCGCTCCTACCATTGGCGCGGTCTCGAGAATCAATTCGACTTCGGCCCGCGAGACCAGCTTCATTGTTGAGAGGTAGGCCCACTGGTCCTCCAATGGCTTCATGGTGCCAGGGTCAAGAAATGTGGTCGTCCCGCGATCTCGACATTCTTTCTGCAAGGGGAGCGCAATCAAGTTGCCGAATGACCCCTTCGGCATGAAGTCCTGCGCTGGGAACAATCGGTCATAGCTCGCGAGATCCAACTCACCTCGGAGATTCATCGCTTC
>CAIKBU010000060.1 GCA_903825765.1 uncultured Actinomycetes bacterium
CACTCGGAGTTTCTCTGGGCGTCGTCCAAGGTTAAATACTTGACACCGTCGGTACGGTGGTTTCAGAAGGTAAATCCACTTACTTTCTTTCATTTTGAAACCACGAAAGACCGAACGCTGGCGGTTTCAATGGGTGAGCGCAACGTTCCTGTGAGAGTGGAGTACCAAACACAGGAGGTCGCCAGTGGCGCTGGACTAGCCGATGATGGGCGAGTGCTGGGGCGGACTCTCAATGGTGTGAGTGAGGTTCCCCTGAGATAGTGGACACCCGTTAAGCCGACTGAAGGGTCGGTGAAAGGATGTCTCCATGGGAGCCACCAGAAGGAAGTTCACGTTGGAATTTCGAATCGAGGCAGCGCATCGCGTCATCGACACCGGAAGGTCGGTGCGCGAGGTGGCGAACGAACTCTCGGTGCTCGAGAACTCGCTGAGCAAGTGGGTGCGCGACGAGCGTCGTCGACTGGACGCCGTCGCGGGAACGAGCGAGGAACCCTTGACGCCGGCCGAGCGCGCCGAGCTCATTCGCCTGCGCCGTCAGGTCGCTGAGCAGGAGAAGGACCTCGCCTTCTTGGGAAAAGCGGCCGCGTACTTCGCCTCGAAGCCACCAAGTGCGAAAGATTCGCGTTGATGGCCGCGGAGTGCGCGAACTATGAGGTGACGCGCATGGCGCGTCTCTTGGAGGTCTCCACCTCGGGCTACTACCGCTGGAGGGACGCTCAAAGTCGCCCCGCCCTGCCCAGTGAGCAGCGCCGCGCCAACTTAGAGGTGAAGATCCTTTCCTCTCACCGCGCGAGCCGCGGCACCTACGGCGCCCCGCGCATCACGCTCGACCTGCTCGATGAGGGCGAACGGGTGAGCGAGAACACCGTCGCCCAGCGCATGGCGGACCTAGGGATCGCCGGGGTCAGCCCACGCGCCTTCAAGGTCACCACGGTGTCCGCGCCCGGCGCCCCCTACCCCGAGGACCTTGTCGAGCGTCACTTCGACGCCGACGAGCCCAACATGCTCTGGACGAGCGACATCACGTACTTGAAGATCGGAGTGAGTGATGTCTACCTGTGTTGCGTGCGTGACGAGTGCTCCTCGAGGATCCTGGGGTGGCAACTGGCGACGAGCATGCGCACCGAGATCGTCACCGACGCCCTGGAGATGGCGGTGAGGACACGACGCGGCAACGTGGCCGGCGTGATCTTCCACGCGGATCGCGGCAGTCAGTTCAACGACGCCAAGGTCATCGCGCTCTGTGAGAAGTTCGACATCCTCAGATCGATGGGTGAGACCGGTTCGTGTTACGACCACGCCAGTGCCGAGAGCTTCTGGTCGATCTTCAAGCACGAGTACTTCTACCGTCACGCCTTCGCGACGCTCGAAGAACTTCGCGCCGGCGTCGCTGACTACGTGAACTTCTACAACCACCAACGACGCTGCCAGAAGGCCGGCGGCGTCAGTCCCATTCGTTACGAGTTATCGTTGGCTCGTCTCAACCAAGCTGCATAAACCGTGTCCACTATTTCTGGGGAACCTCAGTGATGCACCACCACCATGGCGGCCTGCATCGAGCTCTGAGCGAGGGCGAGAACCTCGGGGGTGAGGCCGTGGTGCAGGTACGGCGCGAACAGGTGGTGTACGGCGGGGCCGAAGATCGAAGCGAATACCGATCCGATCAC
>CAIKBU010000061.1 GCA_903825765.1 uncultured Actinomycetes bacterium
CAAGGGTGGCGGGTGCTGCTCTTGCCACTGGCCGGGTTCGTACTCGGCCTCCGTCTGCTGTTTACACTGCTGACCCGTCGTTCCTAACGGCGTGTCACACCCCCTCCGTAGAGTGGAGGGGACATCAAGAGTGAGTCGAGGGATCTAGCCCGCTGACACTCCGCCAACCGAGCACAACGCCACGGTGGTACCGCTGGAATCGATGAGGAGAAACAATGGACATTTTGTCAAACGGCGATTCGTCGCCCTGCACCAACTACCGCGCCGGTCACACGGTCCACGTCATCCAGGCGCTGCGGTCAGCGGCCGACCCTGGGGTGGTCTGCCGCGTCATAGCAATTGGTGACGATGGTGTGATTGTGCTCTCGGACGGGCTCGGTTCGGTGTGGCATCACGACCCGGCGGCCCTGCGTCGAGCGCTGCAGGTGAACGGCGATGAAAGCGTCATCTACAAGGCCGCCTGGAGCGTTCTGGTGGTGCAGGGGGCAACGCCCGAACGAAAATCACTGTTCAGTGCGTCCAAGCACTACGATACGGAAACCGTCTGCCGCTGAGGGCGATACTGGCTCTTTTTCTCCACCAGCGCGGTCTCTAGACTAGGGACGGGTTGCGAGTGGTCTGTGGTTGAAAGTCGATGCCAGTCGCGGGCGAAACGATCCACGTAAGGTGCCTCGCGGCACTGATCATGGCGCGGTTTAGATGTAAGTCCTGGTGGATGGGGGTCAAAGTGGCGCCCTGAAGGTAGGCAGGTGTGGGGTCAAAGACCAGGTCAGCACTCGCAGCCCTTCCTCGCCTTTTTGGTGCGGCAACTAGAGTGGATGGGTCATGAACGTTTTCCAAAAGATCCTCCGAGCCGGCGAAGGAAAGCGCGTTCGCGAACTCGCACAACTCGTCGTGCCAATCAATGCTCTCGCTGACGAAATGGCCGCCTTGAGCGACGAACAGCTCCAGGCGAAAACCGTCGAATTCCGCGCCCGACTCGCCGAGGGTGAGACCCTCGATGACCTCATGGTGGAAGCCTTCGCCGTGGTGCGCGAGGCCGCCTGGCGCGTGCTGGGCCAGCGTCACTATGACGTCCAGCTCATGGGTGGCATGGCGCTGCACTTTGGTTGGGTGGCCGAAATGAAGACGGGTGAAGGCAAGACCCTGGTCTCGACCCTGCCGGTGTATTTGAACGCACTCGCGGGACAGGGTGTGCACGTCGTCACCGTGAACGACTACCTCGCCACTCGAGACGCCAACTGGATGGGGCAGCTCCACCGCTGGCTCGGCCTGACCGTTGGTCGGGTGGGGCCAGACCTCGCTGACTTCGAGGCCAAGCGCGACGCCTACGCCAGCGACGTCACCTACGGAACGAACACGGAATTTGGTTTTGACTACCTCCGCGACAACATGGCCCGGGCGAAAGACCAGATGGTGCAGCGTGGTCACCACTTCGCCATCGTCGACGAAGTCGACTCGATCCTGATCGACGAGGCTCGTACGCCGTTGATTATTTCTGGTGCCATGGCCGATACCACCAAGCTCTACTACCAGTTCGCCTCCATTGCCCGCGGCCTAAAGCGCGACGAGGACTACGAAGTCGACTTCGAAAAGAAGACCGTGATGACGACGGCCGAGGGCATCGCCAAGGTCGAGCGTCAGCTCGGGGTGAGCAACCTCTACGACGCCGTCGCCACGAACTACGTGCACCAACTCTCGAATGCCCTACGCGCCAAAGAGCTCTACACCCGCGACAAGGAGTACCTCGTCCGCGACGGTGGCGTCGAAATCATTGACGAATTCACCGGTCGCGTCCTCGAGGGCCGCCGCTGGTCCGACGGCCTCCACCAGGCCGTCGAAGCGAAGGAACGCGTCCGCATTCAAGACGAGAACCACACGTGGGCCACCGTGACGCTCCAGAACTACTTCCGTCAGTACGCCAAGTTGTCCGGTATGACCGGTACCGCGGAAACCGAAGCTAGCGAATTTGGCAACACCTACGGCCTCATCGTGGTGCCCATTCCGACGCACCGAGAGCCCCAGCGCGTCGATCACGCGGACTTGGTATTCAAGACCGAGGCGGGCAAGTTCGCCGCCATCGTGGAAGAAGTCAAGGAGCGCAACGCCAAGGGCCAGCCCGTGCTGCTCGGTACTGCTTCGGTGCAGAAGTCGGAACTCTTGTCGCGTGAACTCTCCAAGTCGGGTGTCGACCACGAGGTACTGAACGCCAAGCAGCACTTCCGTGAGGCGGAAATTGTGGCCCAGGCCGGTCGCAAGTTCGCCGTCACCGTGGCCACCAACATGGCCGGACGAGGGGTCGACGTGCTCCTCGGCGGTAACCCCGAAGGTCTGGCCGTGCGCGACGTCACGGCGGCGGGCCTCAAGCCCACCTCGCCCGACTTCGAGGCCGCCGTTGCGGAAGCCCTCGTCAAGACGAAGGCCGAGTGTGCCGTCGAGGCCGACGAAGTTCGCGCCCTCGGGGGACTGTACGTCCTCGGCACCGAACGTCACGATTCGCGCCGCATCGACAACCAGCTGCGCGGTCGTTCCGGTCGTCAGGGTGATCCTGGCGAAAGTCGCTTCTTCTTGTCCCTCGAAGACGACCTCATGGCCCAGTTCTCGACCGGCGCCGTGTCGTGGGTGATGGACCGTGCCATGCCCGACGACGTGCCCATTGAGGCCAAGATGGTCACTAAGGCGATTGAGCGTGCCCAGGGCACCGTCGAAGGTCGTAACGCGGAGATTCGTAAGGACACACTCAAGTACGACGAAGTCATGAACGAGCAGCGCAAGGTGATCTACGGCCGTCGTGAGCAGGTCATTGACGGTGACGACATGCACCAAGAGACCTTGGCGCTCATTGAGGACATCTTGACCGAAGTGGTGGACAGTCTGCTCTCCGGTGAGTTCGCGGAGGGCTGGGACATCCACGCCCTGCACGTGGGACTTGAGAGTTACTACCCGATTTCACTCAGTGAGGCCACGCTCGCGTCGTTCGCGAACCGTGACGCCGTCGTCACCGCCGTTATCGCCGACGCACTCGCCCTCTACGAGGCGAAGTGTGCGA
>CAIKBU010000062.1 GCA_903825765.1 uncultured Actinomycetes bacterium
ATTCGCACGAAGTCCTTCTACCGCACTGGTCGGGCCAACGCCGGCAACGGCGAGCCCGAGAAGGACTAGAGGACCAGAACGGCGACCATCAGAACGGGCTGGCGACGGAACTTCTGACCAAGTAGTCGTCCCGCTGCTCGCTGCGCCACTTTGGAAAGCTCGTCAGCGTCACGGACACCCTCAGACAAGGACGCCTGCAACGCATCGCGCACCGATTGGGTAATCGCGTCCACGACACTGCGATCGTGATCGCCATCGAACCACCCGCGGGTCGTGACTTTGACGGGCTGCGCGAGCGTGCCCGAGTGCTCGTCGACACCGGCCGAAATCTGCACGACGCCGTAGGCGGCGAGCATCCGACGCTCCTCGAGCGGCTTCTCATCAAGATCCCCGGCTGAGCCATCGATGTAGTGGAAGCCGGCGGGCACCTGCCCGGCGCGGCGAATGCCGTCGAGGGAGACCTCAATCTGGTCGCCGTCCTCACAAATCAAAATGTGCTTGTCGCCCAGCCCCATGGAAGCGGCCAGATCGGCGTGGTGGCGAAGGTGGCGGTACTCGCCGTGCACGGGAACAAAGTTGCGAGGCCGTAGGAGTTGGTGGAAGGTGCGCAACTCTCCCTGGCGAGCGTGGCCTGAGGCGTGCACCGGTTCGTGACCGGAGTGGATCACTTCGGTGCCGGCCCGGTGCAGGTCATCAATAACGCGACCCACCGACCATTCGTTTCCGGGAATAGGGTGCGAACTCAAGATGATCGTATCGTCGGCCCCGACAGTGAAATTACGAGCATCGCCCCGCGAGAGCTTGGAGAGCGCCGCCATCGGCTCACCCTGTGAGCCGGTGCAGATGACGCACACTTCGCCTGGTTCGTAGCGCGAGACATTTTCGATGTCGATGAAGTCAGCCATGTCCACGTGGAGCAGGTTGAGCTTGCGCGCGAGCTTGACGTTGGCCTCCATGGAGCGACCCATGAGTGCGACCTTGCGACCTTGACCGCGCGCGACGTCCACGATCTGCTGCACACGGTGAATGTGACTCGCGAAGCAGGCCACCACCATTCGGCGGTTCGGCCGTTCGAGGAACAGGCGATTGAGCGCGCCACCCACCGACTTCTCCGAGGGCGTAAAGCCCGGCTCTTCGGCGTTGGTCGAGTCGCAGAGCAGCAGCGCCACGCCCTCGTCACCTAAGGCGGCCAAGCGGGCCACGTCAGTTCGACGGTTGTCAATCGGCGTCAGGTCCAACTTGAAGTCACCCGAGTGAACAATGATGCCCGCCTTGGTATGAAAGGCAATCGCGTGGGCGCTGGGCACCGAGTGGGTTACGGGGATGAACTCGACCTCAAAGGGTCCAATCCGCCGGCGCTCGCCGTCGGTGACCTCAATAAAGGTCAAGTCGTGGGCCACTTTCGCCTCGGTCAAGCGGTGTCGAGCGAAACCCAGCGTGAGGGCCGAGCCGTAGATGGGGACGTTGACGTCTTTGACGAGGTAACGAAGTGCACCGGTGTGGTCCTCGTGACCGTGCGTCAAGACAATGCCGTCGATCTTGTCCTTGCGCTCAATCAGCCAGCGAAAATCCGGCAGAATCAGATCGACGCCATACATGTTGGGCTCGGGGAACATGAGTCCGGCATCAACGATGACGTAGCGTCCGTCTTGTTCGAGGACGGCGCAGTTGCGGCCAATTTCGCCAAGTCCGCCGAGGAAGGTAACGCGAACGGTGGGCTTAGACACGGGCGGCCATCAGCGTTGACACGAGCGACGAGGCCGCGTAGTCAATGACGTCATCGCTGTCGCCCAAGGGAAGCCGGCACTGGCCAACGGGGAGACCCAAGGCCCGCAGAGCGGCCTTGGCCGGCACGGGGTTCGGGTACGCCTCGGAACTCTCGAAGGCGTAGGAGGGAGCAAGATCGGCGTTGATACGCCGTGCGAGCTCCCACTCATTGGCAGAAGCATTGCGAACCATGGCACTCATTTCGTCGCCCGCCCAGTGTGAACACACTGAGACAACCCCAACGGCACCAATCGCCATAAAGGGCAGGGTGAGGGCATCATCACCACTGTAGAGATCAAATCCATCGCCAAGTGTCGACTTGGTCAGCGCCGCGGCGGCCACTTGGCCCGAGGCGTCCTTCAGGGCCACAATGTTGGTCACCGTGCGAACGAGCTCGATAGTGGTCGAGGCCGACAAGGCGCGACCGGTGCGAGCCGGAATGTCGTAGAGCATTACCGGAAGCGACGTGGCATCGGCGACGGCGGCGAGGTGCTGGGCAATGCCGGATTGACTCGGCCGCGCGTAAGCCGGCGTCGTGGCCAAAATTCCTGCGATGCCCACTCCACTCACCTCGCGGGTCAAGGCAACGGAATGAGCGGTATCCGACGACGAGGTACCCGCGAGCACGGGTACGGTTACCGCTTCGGCCACCGCCGCGAACAGGGAACGCTTTTCGTCGTCGCTCAGTGCGCCGCCTTCCCCGGTGGAGCCGGCCACGACGAGCCCATCACTGCCGTGCGCTACGAGGTACCGGGCGAGGGTAACGGCCGCATCGACATCGAGCGCACCATTGGCATCAAACGGGGTCACCATCGCGGTGAGCACGGCGCCAAAGCGAGGTGGTTTCATACATCAAAACTACCAGCCTTCGTTGACACGAATGGTTACCGACGCGCGTTGCTCCAAACCACCGCGCTACGACAGTTTGATGTCGATCAGGGCGGGGGCACTTTGTCGATGTGCGGCGTCGACCGACACCACCGAGAGCACGACAAAGCCACCGTGACGAGATACCGCGCTACGGGGCAGCGTGCACGTGGGTGTCGTGACAAAGAGGGAATGACTGGTCCCTCCGTTGCACTCGTACCCGGTAAGTGGACCCGATGGACCTCTCACAACCGGCGACCAACGCAGCACCACGGTGGACTGTGAACTATGAACTATGCGCAGATTGACTGGAGCGTGTGGGCGAAGTCCACCGGGCACCACGAAATGGACCGACGCGGACCGCATCGACGACGTTCGCCCTAGGACATTGACCGCCGTGACCGTGAACGTATACGGCTTCACGGGGAGTAATGACGCGACCAAGCACTGGCGACTTGACGACAATTGGCACACCACACCAGCGGAGCGGCCATTGCGGTACGCCGTGACGAGATAATGCGTTGGAAGATTCCCCTCCCGGCCCGCGACGAAGGTGATCGTTGCGGTGTTGGCGAAGCGATGGACCGAAACATGGGTTGGCTGGCCGGGGGCCGAAAAAGCGGCAGCGGGTCCGCGACCATTCGTTCTCCCAACACCCGCCACCTCCTGCACCGCGCCACCAGTACTGAACCAGAAATTCCCCTTGGTGTCGAAGGTGGCAAAGTAGACGCGGTTCGGTGACTGCGTCGGATTAATAATGGGGCCACCCAGCGATGCCCCCGACGCCGAGAAGCCACGAAGAACATCGCCACCGGTCGAAATGCACCAGACGTTGCCGGCGTGGTCAATCGCGATGGCGCCCACGTCATGGGTGGCGCTGATGGAGACGCCCGTAGGTGCCCCCGCTGGGGAGTACTGCACGACGCCGCCGTCCTCCACCACCCAGATGCGTCCAGCGTTGTCGATGGCCACGGGGTGGTCAGAGGCCGAGAGTCCGCTGATGCGCACACCCGTTGTCTTCCCTGAAGCGTCGTACTGCGTGACGCTACCCGAGAGATCAGCCACCCAGAGATTGCCCCGTGGATCCAGGGCGAGGCCCCATGGATGTACCGTCGCCACCGGAAAACTGCTCGACCCCGGCGTGATCTTCTGAACCGAACCCGCCTGGTAGCAGGTCGCCCATACGCCCCATCGGGTGCTGGACGCCAACCCCGACGCATTCGCCTCACAGTGCGCCAGCCGGTGAACGGAGGTACCAGGGACCGGGGCACCGGTGGCGTCGATATTCATCACGACACCAGTACCAGTCGCATTCTCCACCCACAAGGTCCCGTTGGGACCAGGGGCGATGCCGATGTCAAGCCCCCCCGATGGCGCTAGTACTGGTTTTTGCCACAGTGGTGCTGCCGAGGCCTGACCAGTGCCGATGAGGGAGATGAGGCTCAGCACGGGGGCCAACAGGAGTGATCGAGTAGGGAGGTTCATTAGCGAATCCATCCTGCGGAGCTGTAGTTCCACGGGTTCGGGAGGTGGACATTGTTAAAGGAGTTGCCCCCTGATTGGGTATTCGTGAAGTTCGCATTACCACCCAAGGTGAAGTCACCGTAGAGGCGAGAGTTCCAGAGAATGACTTGCGTGAAATTGACTCTTGCGGACAGCGATGAGCTCCCTTGCAGGCCAACATTAATCAGTGTCGCACTCGTGAGGTTCGCCCCGTACAGATTGCCCAACTGGGTCAAATCGTGGTCCGAGAACACCGCGGACGTGAGGGTTGCCCCCTCGAAGAAAGCGCCATTGAGATTGGTCGAGGCGTCGAAGTACTCGTTGGGCATGTAGGCGTTGTCGAAGTGCACCGATTGCAGGTTGCACCCAACGAAGGTCACGGCGCTGAAGTTTCTGCCATTGCCCGGTGGACCTCCAAAGTCGCATCCCGAACCCGACAAATTGGCCCCGACAAAGGAGACGCTGGGCCCCACCAAGTAGCCATTACAGATGAAGTACCCATTCGACAGCGACTGCGGCGACCCTTGAATGCCGCTCGATACCGCGCCAGACGTGTTCGCGCCGATGAGGCTGGTCCCCGAGAGATTCGTGTTCGTGAAGTTGACGTCGTAGAGATTCGCGTTGGAAAGGTTCACGCCGCTTAGATTGGCGCCCTTTCCGACCATGTACCCATTGACGTAGGCCCAGCCATTGCCTGGGTAGTTTGGCGTCTGCGGCGTGCCGGACATCGCACCCGTCGCACCCCAACTCGTTTGATTCCACGCCTGACAGATCACCTGATTTACCTCGTACACGGAGAGGAAGTTGTTCTGACCGGGGTACGCCTGCGAGTAGCCGTACTGGCCCCCGTGGTAACTCAAGGTCAGTTGGAAGCCGACAATCCACTGATTCGCCGGGCAGCTCCAGTTCGTGGTGTTGTACCCATTGGAGCCACCGTTCGCGCCCCAGGCCATATTGGCGTTATAGGCGTGCGACTCCGTCGGGAAGTCGGCACATTCGAGGCCACCATTGGTGAAAGCGCCTCGAATCGTCGCTTGCAGGCCGAAGGCTGCCCCACCGTTACCGCAGTTCGAGTTGATAGTTCCGTTATTGGTGTTCGAGTTGTTGTACAACGCATTCTCCGGAATGAAACTGTTGGAGTTACCGAGTAGACCCGTTGAGGTCACTGGTGCACAGTTGAAGACAAAGTTCTCAGTCGCGTTCTCGCCATCAGTGGTCCCGAGGGCGAGTTGCGATACGACGTACCCCTGCGGGCACATGAACGTTGTCGGCCCTGTGGCATAGAGTGAACCGCTGCTCTTGCCCCAGTTGAGGGTGTAGGCGTTGATCGAGCCAGCCGTGGCCGGACGATTCAAAATAGTGTTCGTCACGTTGGCGTTTGACACGTTGGTACCGGAAACGTTCACGTTGGTCATGTCGAGACCACTGAGATTCCAGTTCGACAAATCAAAGCCCGAGAGATTACTGCTCGGACCCACCACCGTGTTTGACGGACCGTTACCGAGGTTGCCGGGTCGCGTGACGACCTGGTAGCCACCCGGGAGCGAAAGACTCTGCGTATTCGACAGATCATGAAAGGACGCATTGGTCAGGTTGACCGACGAAAGGTTCGCCGCGAAGAGGTTCGCATTCGTCCCCAGGTCAGCATTGGTGAAGTCGGTACTCGCAAAGTTCGACCCCGAGAGGTCAGCACCAGGAATCGAAGCGTTGGCCAACGAAGGGGAGCTGATTGAGCTCCAGTCTTGGTTGGACAGGTCAACATTAGGGCCGAGGAGCCAGAAGTCGTTGTTGTTGCCGCTCGCATTCGTGAAGCCCGACTGCGTACCGACACTTGAGCACGTCCACCCTGAGGGCAGTGAGCCATTTGTTGGGCACGCCGCCAGGTACCCCGACGAGACGCCATTGAGCGAGAGGCCACTCAGGTTTGCCCCCGACAGATCAGCGAAGGCGAGATTGGCGCCAGGTCCCGCGAGAAAGGTCCGAGGTGAACTCGGCCCCGAATTAAATACCTGCCACCCACTGGGTAGTACCGCCGGAAACGCCGTTGACGAGCAGCTTCCCGACCATGACTGTGTGGCACTCGAAAAACCGTAATTCGCACTACAGAAATCGACGTTGACGGCGTACAGCTTCGAGACGTTGGCCGGAAAGACAACGCCAGCGAGGTCCGCGTTTCCAAAATTCACCGAAGCCATGGTGGATCCGGCGAACGTTGCATTCGTGACATTGGTCGCGGTGAAATTGGCACCCGTGAGGTCAGTATTCGAAATATTCGCCCCAGTCAGCACCGAACCATAGAAATTGGCGCCACGGAGATCGACGTTGCTGAAGTTCGGTGATGAGAAGTTCGTCGTCTGCAGATTCGCGTTCTCGAGGTTCGCGTTTGGACCCACCAGGTACCCGTACGACGGCGTCTGCCACCAGCCACCGGGCAGCGAGGGGAACCCGCCAATTGACCCGGTGATAAGACCATTAAGGTTCGCCGCACCGAGCACTGCGAGGTTGCATCCGGACAAGTTGGCGCCGAAGAAATTCACATTCGTCAGTGTTGTCCCGCCGGAGAGGCCCGTGTTCGAGCCCAGCGTGGACTGAGACAAATTCGCGAGATTGAGGTTGGCACCGGAAAAGTTTGCTGACGAGAGGTCGAGTGAACTCAGGGTTGAGGACTGGAGTGACGCCCCAGAAAAATTGGTATTGACCATCGACGAGGAAGCGATACTCATGCCGTCCAGCACGGCATTGCTGAGATTGGCGTTCGAAAGGTTGACGTTGACAATTGACGCATTCTGAAGGTTGGCGCCTTGCAAATTCGCTCCCGGGCCAACCAGGTAACCGAGCACCAGTACCGTTCCGTTCGGCAACTGGGGCGATCCCGATACGCCGCCGGAGACCACTCCATTGAGATTGCTCGTTGACATGACGGTGTTATTGAGCACGGCACTGGTCAGATAGGCGTTGGTCAAGTTCGCGTTCGAGAGATTGGCATTGGAGAGATTCGTGCCGATCAGGTAGACCCCCGAGAGGTTCACCCCCTGCAGTGGCAGCCCGCTCATGTTTTGACCAGAAAGGTTCGAGCCAGGCCCTACCAGGAATCCCCCCGGTACCAGCACCCAGTTGCTCGGTAATTGGGGTGCAGTGCCGCTGTACGTGATGCCAGCGGAAACAATGCGAAACAGTGACGCATTCGAAAAGTTTGCATTCGTCAGTGTGGCGCCGGTGAAATCGGCACCACTGCTTTGCAGCGTGATGGTGGCGTTGGCGCCATGGGCCGCGGCCGACGAACCAAATTGCCCACGAATAATCGACCAGACCGTGGATCCATTGGTTGGTCCTTGCACCAAAACATTCTCGTTATCAATCGTCACCACGAACGATGCGTTGGTCGGAAAGCCCGACGACGACGACACCGTTATTGACGTTTGGTTTGCCGACATGGAGTTCAGCCCCGCCACCACGGTAGTGACCGCTACCGGACTGAGGTTGGCCCCAGAAAAATTCGCATTCGTCAAGATCGTCCGAAGGAACGACGCAGCGTTCAGCTGCGCGTTAGAAAAGTTTGCCCCGGTCAGGTCAAGCCCATTGAAGTTGGACTTCACCAAGTTGGCCCCAGCGAGGTTGGCCCCACGACCAATCAGGTACCCGTTCGAGATAATCCAGCCTGACGGCAACACCGGCGTACCCACGATGGACCCTGAGGTCACGCCGGTCAACGTGGTGTGCGAGAGATCAGCATTGGTCAATATGGCGCCACTCAAATTAATATTGGAGAGGTTGGTCGCGCCCAATTGTGCGCCCGTCAGATTGACACCTGGTCCAATGAGATACCCATTCGTCAGAATCCAATTCTGAGGAAGTTGCGGCGCACCCGTGACATTGCCGGACGAAACGCCGGTGAGGTTATTGGTACTGAGACTCGCCCCCGAGAGGTTGGCGCCGGAGAAATTGACGTTGGTCAGATCTAACGAAACAAAGTTAACCCCGGACAGATTGACGCCCGACAGATTGACCCCTCGGCCAATGAGATACCCATTAATGACCGCGGCCCCATTCGGCAATATCGGCGTACCGGTTATGCCCCCCGACACCACGCCTGAAAGGTCCGCACCTCGCAAGTCAATGCCGGCGAGATTTGCGTTGGTGAGATTCGCATTGGTTAACGACGCCCCAGGGCCGACGAGAAATCCGTTGATGAGACCCCAGCCGCTCGGAAGCGCTGGCGCCGTACTCGCATTGACTTGTCCGGATGACACTTGTGACATCGTTGCGCCAACGAAGGAGGCGCCCGTGACGGTGGCCCCCAACAACGTGGCGTTCTGCACATTCGCGTTGACGAGGGAGGCGTTCGAAAGGTCAACGCCTTGCAAGTTTGCGCCGGACAAGTTGGCTCTCGTCAGTATGGCGTTCGACATCGAGGAGAGCGATAGGTCGGCCCCCGACAGATTCGATCCCGTCAGATCGGCGTTTGAGAAATTGGTGGTAGCCAGTTTGAGCGATGACAAATTCAGTCCCTGGAGGGATGCGTTCGACAAATTTGCACCAGCGCCGACGAGGTACCCATTGAGGAGCGACCACTGTGTGGGAAGTGTTGGTCCGGAAGTGGCGGAAATTGAACCCGACACGACGCCGGACAAATTCGCACCGGTGAAGTTGGTATTCGTCAGATTGCATCCCGTAAGAATGAAGCCGGTGAGAGACGAATTTGAGAAATCCACACCCGTCAAATTGGCACCCGTAAAATTAATTCCCGAGAGCCCCGTGATTCCCGACATCGAGGCACCCGTGAAATCAATACCGGAGAAGTTCGCCGACGAGCCGACGAGAAAGCCCGACTGAAGACGCCAGCCGCTCGGCAACTGAGGCGCGCCCGTGGTCCCACCCGAACGAATGCCCGTCAAGGTTGACGTTGTGAGATTAAGTGACCGGAGTGACGTTCCGGTGAAGTCAGCATTGGTGAAGTTCGCCCCCGTGGCCGTGACGCGACCCGATGGGGTGAAGCTAATGCCACCCAGATCGACACCACCGAAGGTGGCGCCTTGAAGGTCCGCACCCGCAAAGTTTGCCCCACTCAGGTTGGTGTCACCGCTCATCGTGATGAAGGAGAGATTCGAACCTGCGAGATTCGCGCCCGACAGGTTCGCACCCGACAGGTTCGCGTAGGACAGGTTTACCCCGGTCAGCGTCGCATTCGAGAGATTGACACCCGAGAGCGAGTTCACCGGTAACAGCGCAACGACGGCACCGAGACCATGCGCCGTCGCACGCGTCCTCGCAACTCCACGTGTCACCGTCCAGGTGGTGGTACCCGCGCCCGAAAGAACGGTCATCACCTCTTGGTCGACACGGACTTGGAACGATCCCGATTGTGGGAAGGACGCCGCCGACACCACGACCAGCGTGGACGTCGAGCTCGAAAGGGCCGTCGTTTGGCTCGACGATCCCGACACCACCGACGTGGTCACCGGTGCCAGCGAGCCACCGTTCACGTTCACGCCGGGCGCCAAGAGGTACCCACCGATGATCGCCACGCCCGACGAAAGTAGTGGCGGGTTCGAGAAGTGTAACTGCCCACTTTGTGCATTGGTGAACGTGGCACCCAGCAAATTTGTCCCAGTGAGGGTGGCGCCAGTGAGCACCGATCCGCTCAGGTTGGCGTTCGAGAGGTTGAGGCCCGAGAGATCCGCGTTCGTCAAATTCGCCCCAGGGCCAACGAGAAACCCCCCAAGAACGTTCCAGCCGTTCGGCAACTGTGGTGGGGTCAGAAAGGTGCTCGCGGAAGCTGACATCGATGAGAAATTCGCATTCGACGCGTTCGCTCCCGACCAGATGCAACCGGTGAGTGATGCCCCCGTCAGCGTGGCCGACGAAAGGTTCGCGTTGGAAAGATCCACACCACTGAGCGTGGCATTCGTGAAGTTGGTGTTACTCATGTTGACCCCGGCCAGAGAGACGCCATTGCCGAGGATCGCCCCAGTCAAATTCGCTTGCGCGCCGATGACGTACCCGGCTTGAAGGACCCAGCCAACGGGGAGCGCAACGGGTGTTCCGGTAATCCCACCACTCGATACCCCTGAGAAGTTTGCCGTCGTGAAGTTCACGTTCGCAATCGTTGCGAATGCGAGTTGCGCATTGTTGAACTTCGTATTGGTGACGGTGGCCCCCGTCATGTCGGCACCAATAAGGCTTGCCCCCGTGAGGTCAGCGCCCGACAGAGTTGCCCCGTTCAATGCCGCGCCCGACAAATTGACCCCATTCAGCGACGCTCCAGCGAGCGCGGCATTGACAAGGTTCGCGTTTTGTCCAATCAAGTAGCCGTTCACCATGACCCAACCACTGGGCAATGTGGGGACGCCGGAAATACCACCCGACTGAATGTTGAACAAGGTGGCCGACGCCATACCGGTGGAATTCAAATTGTCACCACTGAGATTAACGCCGCTCAGAATTGTTCCGGAGAAATTAACACTTGAGATATTGGCACTTGAAAGATCGGTGCCGGTCAACGTCGCATTCATCCAGCTCACGCCCTGAAGATTCGCTCCGTTGAGTGAGGTCCCCGAATCAAACAATGTGTTAATCATCCAGTCGTTCGAGAAGTTCACACCACCCAGATTGCAATTTTGAAACGTCACATTGGCGAGATTGACGCCACCGTTTGGAACCCCCGAGAGATTGGCATTGGAAAGATTGACATTCGTGAACGTGGAAGAGGAGAGGTCGACCCCCACCTGGCCATTGGCACTTCCGTAATTACTCAGGTTGATGCCGCTCAGAGTGACGCCTGAGTACAGCATCTTTGGACCAAAGATGAAACCACCTTGAACAAAATACGGACTCGACAGTGCAGGACTGCCTACGACATTTCCCGTCTGCACATTCGCAAAATTGACATTGGTCATAGTTGCGCCCGTCAGCGTCGCGCCCGTCAGCGTCGAGCCGGTCAAATTCACACCGGAGAGATTCGCGTTCGTAAAATTGACGTTGTTCAGATTCAGCCCCGAAAGATCGGTGTTCGCTAAATTCTTTCCGGCGCAGTTCAGGCCACAAGACGGCACCCCGACCGCCGCGTGCGCGTGCCGAACGGCGTGGTGCTGCGTCACTGTCGTCGTAGCGCCCGCCCCCTCAACGTGAAGTGACAATGCCACGGCCATCATGACGACGGGAGCAAGGAGGAGTACCGGTGCGAGTCGTCGCATCGCCCTTTTGTTAGCGCCGAAAACTGCCATAGGTATGTGCATGCTGTTCATCATTTCGTCTTTCGTGCGTTACTAAATCTTGAATTTGAACGTCGCGCCACGGAAGCCAGCTCGAACGTTGCCCTGCGAATCAATGCTTGCGTTTACTGTTGCCAGAGAGTGCGTGCTCCCCCAGTGCGACGTGTCCGAGCAACGCCACGACGATGGGTCATACCAACGACCGCTGCAGGAAAAGCTGATCAGCCACACCTGGCCGCTGACGCTGGCGCCAAAGCCCGCCGAGAAGCTCAAGTAGGGCGAGTACGACGTTAGGGTCACGTTGTAATTACCCGACACACAGCCCTGCATCCGCGAGAATCCCAAGCTGGTCCATCCGGTACAGCTGTTCACCGAACCCGACGAGTTGACTGCGAACGAGAAGTTCGTCGCCACGTTGACTGCCCCAAAGTTGTACGAGGCCCCAGAGGGGTCCTTGAAGGATCCCGCCAGCGTCACGACCAAGGAACCACTCGTGGCCGTGCAACTACTGTTCGAACAATTCGTCATGCTGAGCATGCCCGAAACGGGAATCCCCGGCACATTCACGCCCGCCGCCAAATTGAAATTGAACACCGGGGCACCGTTGGCCGTACCAATGTAGCCATTGAGCGACGCTGTAAACACGCCACCAAGATTCATCTTGTCGGTAATGCTCAATGATTCACTGCCGGGTTGGACCAGCAAAGTGATAGTCCCTTGACCCAAGTTGTAGCCACCAAGGTTGAGGTTCGACGACAAGGACATCGACGTGCGAACGCCACCGTTGACGGTACTAAAACTCCCTGACAGGGTGAAGCCACTGCCGGCAATATTCAGACTGGTGGTTGCCGTAACGGCAACGTTGGAGCCGTTTACCGCGGCCGTCACCGCAAGGTTGAAGCCAATGCCCGCCAGCGTGGCATTGCCACTTCCGGTCAGGCTGAAGTTTCCCTGCGAATCAAACGAACCGGACACCTTAATCAATTGGTCAGACGACGTATTCGACAGCGAGAGCCCCGCTGACATCTGAGCAAAGAAGGTGCCACCTACATCACCCATCGTTACCGAACCATTGGCGCCGAACCCACAAATGCCCAAAGACACGTTGGTGGCACTGAAGTAGAAGTCATTCGCATTCGCCTGCACCAGTTGCCCGTTGGCGTTCGTGATTTGAGTTCCCGACGAGGGCTGAGCCCAGTAGAAAGCACCCGAAACCGAAACGGTGAACATTGGTTCGGTGAAGGACCCGTTGCAGAGCGAGAATCCCGTCGTGGTGATCGACAGGCCGGGAGCGCCGTTGGCGCACGGGGCAATGACGTAGGTAAAGCCGGCCATCGACATCGTTCCACTCGCGCTCAAGGTGAAGGCGCTTGATGAACTCAAGGCGACGAGGTTGATCGTGCCGTTAATGGAGATAAGGCCCCCAACGTTCAGGTTGCTCGGAATGTTTGAAAGCAGCGACGCCACTGCGCCATTGGCGATACTGAAACTTATAGAGGGGAGTTTCAGGACGTTACCGAGGACCGTCATCTGGGCACTCGCCGCCAAACTGAAGGTGGTATTCGATGAGGTTTGCGCAAACGCTGCGGAGAAGGACACATTTTGAAGCCCAAATCCGTAGACGTTGAAGCTCCCAATAGAAGCACTGAGCGACATTGAGGCCGTGTGGTTTGTCGGATTCATCGCCGCCGAGCCGGCCATTTGGACCTGGACCCCCAAAATTGTGGCGCTGCCGGCGAAGCCTACGGCCGTGGATTTAGGAGTCAAATTCAATGTGACCGTGGCACCGCCGAAGGAAATTGCGTTCGCGACATT
Source organism: uncultured Actinomycetes bacterium (assembly GCA_903825765.1). Classification (GTDB taxonomy): domain Bacteria; phylum Actinomycetota; class Acidimicrobiia; order Acidimicrobiales; family RAAP-2; genus RAAP-2. The sequence goes on from CAIKBU010000062.1 coordinate 13,164, forward strand.
GAACGCACCGATAGCGGCACTGGCGTCGAGGTTGAAACCATCGTTGGTGATAGTGATGCGGGCTTGCACCGTCAGTGCCACACCAAAGAACGCACCCTGGAAATCGAAGGAGAAGCCCGCTGGGACCACGTACGTGCCGACGGTGCAGCCATCGGGAGCTAGCACCAAATCTGCGTAGTTAGCGGTAACGAGACCTCCACCAATGCTGATGGCCGCCTGACCATTGGGGGCATTGATCTGCACGTCCATGCAGGGGTTGGTGACCGACATATTGACGACGGCGACAATCGTGGCGCCCGACGTAATACCCAGTGCGCTCACTAACGAACCGGACAGGGTGATGGTGGCCGCCATTCCGAGCGACGGAAGAGGAATGGGGGTGGTCGCCAATTCAATGCCCACCGATATTGCAAATGACTGAATATTGACCCCAGGTAGACCAAAGGCATTGGACCACAGGTTGTTTCCTGGAGTGCCCGAGGCGGTCAATGACCCGGTAATCGACAGTGAGGCATCTTGGTAGGACAGACCGACAACGATGTCGATCAGCGCATTTCCCGCCGAGCCACTTATAGCCAACTGTCCCGTCGCAGAGAGTGACTGCGTATAACCCGAGGCTGACATGGCGAGTGAGACCGAAAATGATGAGATCGAGACTTGGAAATTTGAGGTACCGGTTGGTATCGGCAAATTCACCTGGAAGACACCGGACACGCTGTACTGCGTGGGTGAGGTGTAGACCGCGTAGAGCGACACTTGGCTCAACGATTTACCTAGATACTTTGTCAACCACGCTGGCGGAACGAACGTGCCCCCGAATACGAGGGAGTTTGCCGGCACGTTGACCGATAGTCCATTGAGACTCAGTCTTTGTGCATTGGTGGTGAACACCAGGTCAGCCAGTTGGGCGCCGGTTGGTCCCAGGGTGCCAATAGTTGCCAGGTCCGCGCTCACCGCGAAGCCGTAGCTCCCTGATACGGGCGTGAACGTCATCGTGACCGGAACCGATTGACTAAACCCAGGCAGGCGGAGTGATACCGAGCCACCTATCGAGAGGGTGTACCCATTGACTGTACCGTTACCGAGGCCGCCAACAGTTCCAGTCGAAACAGTCTTTGATTGACCATAGGAAAGGTCGAAGGTGGGTGATCCAATTTGCAGAACGCCGGGGAGGACCGTAATCGAACTCAAACTGGCGTTGATCTCGAAACCACCCGTTTGGACGCCGTACACCCCGCTGTACGAGACACTTTGGGTACCTAGCCCGTTGCCCAACGTGATCTGCACGGTTCCCGTTGCCGACAGATAGGTCGTGTTGCCGGAGGGGCACGACGAGGCCGGGATGCCGGTCGGACACGTATTTCCAATGGTGAACGTCGGCGACTGAAGTGTCACCAGGCCCGAGATGAGTGTCACATCACTCAGCGAGACAGTCATTTGGAACTTGAGAACACCCGCATTCTTCGAGACTGACCCGGTGAATCCAGCGCCACTGACCGATAGGCCAGGCAGCACCGAGACCGATCCAGACCCAGCGGAAGTAGCCGACAAACTCCAATTCGAACTGTCACTGTACGTGACGTTTACATTTATCTGCGCCGTCGCAATAATGATTGCACCGGAACCAGTCAGTCCATTGGCCGTTGTCCACGTCATCACCAGATTGGAAAGTGCGAGTCCCGAGGTCACCGACAGGTTGCCCAGGGACATGGTGAATGAGCCCGAAGTGGTGCCCGAGCTCTTGGTGACACTGCCCGAGGCAACCGCCGTGCCGCCAAAGAGCGTGACGGAGCCGTTGGCGTTGAACGTCCAGTTATTGCCGTCGGTGTAGGTTCCCGAAAGATTCAAGGTCGTGCCGCCCAGGGAGAGCGATCCGGTGCCGGTGAGGCCTTGGCCCGGTGTCCAGGTCATCACCAGTGAGTTCACCGTCATCCCCGAGGTCACCGACAGGTTGCCCAGGGACATCGTGAATGAGCCCGAAGTGGTGCCCGAGCTCTTGGTGACACTGCCCGAGGCAACCGCCGTGCCGCCAAAGAGCGTGACGGAGCCGTTCGCTTGAAAGCTCCAGTTTGACGCGTCCGTATAACTGCCTGAAACGCCAAGTGACGAGCCACCAATTGTGACGGTACCCGCAAAAGTAAAGGGCGCCCCTGACGACCAACTCGTGTCAATGCCAGAAATCGTCGTCCCCGAGAGATCAAGAGTGCCACTCACGGCAACACCAAATTGGCCCGACGTAGTGGCTGAACCCGAGACCGTCAGGCCGCTGCCACTTGGACCAGCGGTTGAATTGATTCCAATGCTCGCTGCAGCATTGCTGTACGAGAAGTTAAGCGTTGTCTGAGCCGACCAGTTAGTCGGGAGCGGGAGGCCAAACAAGCCTGATGACGTGAAGGAACCCTGAAGGGACACTGACGACGTCGCCGCATCACCACTGCCGCTTGTGGCAAACGGCAGCGTAAGAGGAGACGATGCGCTGAGTGTCTGAGAGCCGCCCGGCCACGTTGACGGTGTTGTCAGCGAAGCGCTCGCGATTGAGAAGCCACTACTCGAAACGGATCCGGCACCAATCGTTGCGCTGTAGGAGCCGTAAAGGTTGAGTGAGCCACCGGTGAAGGAAACGATTGCGTTCGACGAACACGCGCCCGAGATACTGACGCCATTCAACGTCGCTGCGATGGCCCCGCCGAGATTCTCGTTGAGCGTGGAGCCACTGGCGTTGATCGCCGACGTGGCGTCCGCACATAATGAGGTAAACGACACCCCAGTCGACGGAGGCGTCGCCGCATGGGGTTGCAGTAGCCCCCCATGTCGCGTGCCTACGAGTGAGACACGCGGTGTGCGCGCTAGGTGAGGGCTCACGCTGCTGTCTAACGAACCCGACGTCGTCGCACTGACTTGGAAGGACGTCGCGGCTGTGTAGTTCAGCGACGCCAGGGCAGTCACGGTCACGTAATACGTGGCCGCTGGATTTAGCCCAGTGAGGAGCGAATTGGTGGAGACGTTTTGCTGACTGCAACCGAGCGTCATTGCTGCATCAAGGCATGCGGTGGCCTCGTAATGCTGCTGGGCCGGTGCGCCAATTGATGGGGTGAATGACACCTGCAACTGCCCTGGCGTGGGCAGGGTAGTTATCTGAACGCTGCTCGGTGCCACCAGCGCGACCGCCGGATTCGCGTCAACGTGGAGTGGCACTGGTGGACCAGGCAAGGGCGGACTGCCACCCAAAGAAAGGGAGGCCGCCATTGATTGGTCCGTCGTGGCCGCCTTGTTGGCCAGATTGAAGGAAAGCGGTGCGCTCACCGATGGACTCGCTGGAGTCCCCGCTACCAAGTCAGGGAGGACGCAGGTGATGATCTGGCCCATTGCCGAACAAGCCGAGCCCGCGACCGAAGAAGGGACGATACCGCTGGGTGCCACGAACGTCGCCACCGCACCCCCTGAGGTAGCTGCGCCGTAATTGATCAACGTCAGCGTCACCAACTGGGGACCCCCGCTGAGGGGCAGCGTCGGGACGCGAAGGTCTGGCTGCGCATTGGGTAGATCGGGAAGTTGGAGGAGGCTCTTCAGGTCCAGTGTCACCGGGGCAATCTTGTCGGCAACGCCAGTGACCGAGGCGGTCAACGTGAAGAGGTGACCTTGTTGAATCAACTCGCGGATAGCCAGAGGAACCGCGAGGAGCTGGTCAGCGGTGGGGAGCGCCGAGACGAGCGCCGAAAAATTGAATCGCGGGGTGGCCTGACCGTTGGCAATCGGCGCACCAACGACGATTGAGCAGGTCAAGGTACCGACCGTTTTGTCGATCTGACAGCTTGGCCCCCCTGGGGTGGGCGGTGGAAGGAGCAAACTGAAGTCGGTGGCTTGACTCGGAAGCGTTTGGAGAAACGACTGCACCGCGGGGTTGAGGGTGGCTTGCAGCGTAAGAGTTGCGCCACGAGGGAGGGCGGCGTCGCCAACGTTCTGAATCGCAAACGACAGAGGTGAGGGTGTTCCCGTGACCATTGCCACCGAGGCACCGTTGGTGATTGGCGCCGTTGCGGCAGAGCTGAGAAAACGCTGAATCTGAAGTCGTGGGCCGCCAATGGAAATGATGAAGAGGGGCTGCGCGGTCGCCGCGGTCAAGGCCCCATTATCACCAACAGAATTGATTCTCAGGACCTTTACGCCGTTGCTAGTGGAAGTTGACGAGTCGATAACCACATCAAACGAAGAAGTGCCTCCCGCCGGCACGGTACCAACAAATGAGCAGGTGACGTCACCGCTACCCGCGGGGCAACGCCATCCGTTTTCATTCACTGCTTCGCTTCTGAGACCTGCAGGGATGGTCAAAACGTCCACCATGCCCGAACCAAATCCCTTGGTCGTCATGTGAGAAACGTGAAATGTCACAGACTTTCCCGGCGACACCAACGATGATGTTGTCGCTCCGAGTGAAATCTGAAGGTCCCCCGCCGTCCGCGGCACAATGGCCAGCGACTCAGTCTGCGTTGCGGTGACCACCGAGTGTGAATGCCCCTCCGCGGTCACCACTGACCACATCAGCGTTGAGTTTGATGGTGCCACGGCACCATTCAGGGTTCCTTTCGCCAGGAGGTACCGAATAATAAGTGGAGGAGCAACTGCTCCCGGGGCTAACGAAGGGGCGTCCAAGGCGCACGTGGGAAGTGCGATGGGGGCTCCGGTGCAGGTCCACCCCTTCGATGAGGAGGCCCACGAGGCCGAGGCACCAGGGGCGAAGAGGCCCGACAGCGAAACTGCGGGATACATCGCCGGCCCCTTGGCAAATCGCGCCGCGGCCGACGCACCGTCATTGACTATCTGGTAGCCGATGTCGATCAATTGACCCGCACTGGCTTGGCTCGGACCCGTGACACTGAGCGAAAGTCCGCTGGAGAGCAATGACCCACGGGGACCACTCGTGGCAACAGCGGTGCCATTCTCAACCAGTGAGCTCGCCCCCAGCACTAATGAAAACGCGACACTGACGTGCACGGCACGCACCAGTCCGGTGCGAATGCCACGTCGCATGCTCGCAAGAGCCACCCCTCGACCAGTGAATACTCCCACTCCAGCGCGAAGCAAGTGAAACTTTGACGATAGGTGGTGTGATCGGGCCATAGTTCAATGTAACACTTTTGCCATCTAAGATGGCAACTATGTCGTACGCTTCCTTCGACCGGTACTCTGGTAGCACTTATGGAGACAAACAAGCCCCAACGTCGAAAGAACGTACCGTCCTCCCTGATGAGAGAAACCCTCATCGACACCGTTATGGGCCTGATCCGAACGGCCCCCTACAGCGAACTCAATGCGCGTCGGATTGCCGACGAGGCTGGGGTCGACTCAAAGACAATCTTTCGCTGCTTTCCGACGCTGCATGATCTCTACCTCGCCACTTTGGCGGAGATGCACCGACGAGTGGTCCTGCAGATTGCTGAAGGTGAAGGTGGCGACATTCGACCCGTGGCGATGGCGGAGGAAATGACGAGGTTTGCGGTCTGGATGAGCCTGACGGGCGTCGCCGGTAGCGCAATCAATGAAGTTAACAATGGCGGCGACAGTGCGCTCAAACCCTTCAGCCTCGACCTCATTGGAGTCGACAATGCCGCATCAGCACGGGCTCGCGATGCCTTTTACTGCTTGATGATTTCGTTTCTTACCGCCCAAGTCACGGTGGCGCCCCTCCAGACCAACGTCTTTTCCCCAGAAACACTGTCCGATGTCACGACTCTCTTGCTTGCGCTTTCCGAGCAACTCCCCACTCTGACCGAGACGCTGGGGTGGTCCACCGACAATCAGGCATCCGCGTCACCACGGTAGAGCGACCGGGTCCTGTCAGGCACCCAATGCGGCGAACTAGAGAAGTTCGTCGATACCCGAGGTGAAACCAGGCGAGGTCACTGCGTGATGGATTGCAATACTCACGCCGCTCACGAAACTGCGACGGTCGTAGGAGTCGTGACGAATCGTCAGCCCCTC
>CAIKBU010000063.1 GCA_903825765.1 uncultured Actinomycetes bacterium
CGTACCGCGGGCGCCGCGCGAACCCCCGACGTCGGTGGCGCCTCGGCGCTGGCGCGCAGGGACGCTCGACGGCGACGCGCCACCACGGGGGCGTCGTCATTCGTGGCCCCGTAGCCAATGAGGACCGCTTGGCGGACTTCGCGCTCGGTGGGGTCAGTGGCCACGGTCAGTAGTGGCGCCCCCACCGCCACCGTCTCACCTTCATCGGCGTGCTGGACCGTGACAATCCCCGCAAAAGGGCTCGGGAGTTCGACGATGGCCTTCGCCGTCTCCACGTCCACCACTGGCTGGTTGAGCGCGACGTGATCGCCGACGCGCACCTTCCACGCAACGACGTCGGCCTCGATTAAGCCTTCGCCAACGTCGGGGAGAAGAAAGGTCTCGTCACTCATGCGTCGTACTCGTAGAGTCGGTCGACGCCGTCCAGAATACGTTCGACCGACGGTCGATACACCTCTTCGTGGCGACTGATGGGGTAGGGCACGTGATAGCCACTCACGATGAGACCCGGTGCCCGCAAGTCGTAGAAACAATGACGGGTGAGCTCCGCCACCAGGGTCGCCCCAATCGACGCCGTATGGGGAGCTTCTTGCACCACGAGAAGTCGACCGGTCTTTCGCACCGAGCTCACCAGGGTGTCCATGTCCAACGGTGAGACACTGCGCAGGTCAATGACTTCGAGTGACCGACCCTCGAGTGCAGCGGCGTCCGCCGCCCGAAGCAACGTCTTGACGTAGGAGCCGAAGCCAACGACGGTGACGTCACGCCCATCGCGCACCACCCGAGCGTCGAAGAGCCCGATGCCAGCGTGCTCCAGATCGACGGCACCCTTCTCCCAGTAGCGAGATTTCGGTTCACAGAAAATGATCGGATCGTCACACGCCACGGCCTGTTGGATCATCCAGTACGCGTCGTGGGGAGTAGCGCACGACACCACCCGGAGACCTGGGGTGTGGGCGAAGTACGCCTCGGGCGACTCACTGTGGTGTTCAATGGCGCCGATGCCACCCTGAAAAGGGAGGCGAATAACGAGCCCCATGGTGAAGACGCCGTCGGAGCGCTTGCGCAGTTTGGCAACCTGCGAGACGATCTGGTCAAAGGCGGGGTAGACGAAGCCGTCGAACTGCATTTCGCAGACCGTGCGGTAGCCGCGCATGGCGAGCCCAACGGCCGTTCCGATGATGGCCGACTCCGACAGTGGCGTGTCAATGACGCGGTCCGCGCCGAAGTCCCGCAAGAGACCGTCCGTGATACGAAAGACGCCCCCCAGGGTCCCGATGTCCTCGCCCATGAGCAGGACCTTCTCATTGTCCTCCAACGCTCGGCGAAGACCGGCGTTCAGCGCCGCGGCCATTGTCATCTCCGTCACGACAGGGCCTCGGTGAGTCCGAGATCGCGCAGGTCACGGCGTCCCTCGTCAATGAGTGGGTGTGCTTCGGCGTACACGTGGTCGAACATGGTGATCGGATCAGGGCGTTCCATGGCCAGCACGTCGCGACGTAGGTCCATGGCGAGGGTCTCGGCCTCGGTGTCGGCGCCGTCGAAGAAGGTGCGGTGGTACTCGTGCTCGCGAGTCAAGAGCGCCTTGAGTCGTTCGATTGGATCACGATGTTTCCACATCTCCACTTCGGCATCGAGGCGGTAGCGCGTCGGATCATCCGACGTGGTGTGGGCTCCCATGCGGTAGGTGTAGGCCTCAATCAGTGTCGGTCCGCCACCCGCGCGGGCGCGCTCGAGCGCCTGACGCGTGACTTCGTAGACCGCGACGACATCGTTTCCGTCGACTCGGTAGCCGGGAAAACCGAATCCTCTGGCTCGCTCGGCGAGGGGTACGCGCGACTGGGTCGTCACCGGTGTTGAAATACCGAACTGGTTGTTTTGGCAGAAAAACACGACTGGCGCATTGAACGACGAGGCCCACACGAACGACTCGAGCGCATCACCCTGGGAGGAGGCCCCATCACCGAAGAAGGTGATGACGGCGGCCGGATCACCATCACGCTGCATCCCCATGGCGTAGCCGACGGCGTGCAACATCTGATTGGCTAACACAATCGTGGGGAGGGCGTAGTTGTAGGTGTAGGGATTCCACCCGCCCGAGCTCACGGTGCGAAAGAGTCGCAGCACGTCAGCCGGCGGGACACCGCGACACCACGCCACCCCGTGTTCGCGGTAACTCGGAAAGGCGAAGTCTCGTGGCTGAAGCGCCCGCCCGGCCCCAATCTGGGCGGCCTCTTGCCCCAGGAGTGGCGCCCACAAGGCGAGGGCGCCCTGACGTTGCAGGGCGGTGGCCTCGTTACAGAGGCGGCGAACGATCACCATGTCGCGGTACAGAGCCGCGAGGGCATCAGCGTTGAGTGAATTGACGACCTCGGGGTGAGGCAGTGGCTCGCCCTCGGGGCTCAACAGGGAAATTAGTTCATCGACCACGGCGCCCCCTCTACTCTTGGAGTACCCCAACTGTAGTGACCCCGTAGGCTTCGACCGTGGCTCGTTACCTGCTCAACGTCGGACCGCTTCGGCGCAATCGCAATTTTCGCCTTATCGCCGTAGGCCAACTGCTCTCGGTGCTGGGCAGTAACGTCACGCTGGTCGCCATTCCCTTTCAGGTGTATCGAGACACCCATGACAGCCTCATGGTCGGCCTCACGAGCTTGTTACAACTGCCCTTCTTGATCGGGGGCTCACTCCTTGGTGGCGCCGTCGGTGACCGACGCGATAAGCGGCCCTTGCTCCTGGTCAGCACTGCTTTGTGTGCGGTGGTCGACCTCGCGTTGGCGCTCAACGCGGCGGGCCACAATCGCCACGTCCTCGTCGTTATGACGCTGTCCGCCCTGCTCGCTGGCGTGATGGGGTTTTCGGGCCCCCTGCGCACGGCGGCCCTCCCGGTGATACTGGGACCCGACGATCTCGTGGCGGGGTATTCGATCATACAGGTGATCTTCAACGTCGCTCTCGTCGCGGGGCCGTCGCTCGCTGGCCTCATACTCTCGCGGTACTCACTCAGTGCCTGCTATCTCCTCGACGGGCTGACGTTTGCCGCTCTGGTCGTCACCACGTTTTTTCTCGACCCCCTTCCACCCTCGGGCGCGAGCGAGCCCGCCGCGCTACGCCACGCCATCGCGGCGGGGTTTCGTTACGTACGCTCCAACGTCGTCGTGCAGTCGGTCTATCTCGCCGACTTGAACGCCATGGTCTTTGGCCTGCCTCGCGCGCTCTTCCCCGCCATGGCCCTCTCGGTGTACCACGGCGGCCCACGCACGCTCGGCCTCCTCTACGCCGCCCCCGGCGCGGGGGCCGTCGTTATGGCGCTGCTGACTGGCTGGGTTGAGCACGTGCGTCGTCGCGGTCGACTCATCGTGGGCGCCATTGTGCTC
>CAIKBU010000064.1 GCA_903825765.1 uncultured Actinomycetes bacterium
ATGTTTGGTCCCCTCTACGTGGCCTTGCATTTCTCCCACGAGGACGAGAAGCAGCGACTCCACCGCAACCACTTGCGGGATTCGTTGAGGCTGTCCCGTCTGCCGTCGCACGACGTTGAAGCCGTCGACATCACCTGTAGTGACTGTGGCAGCCACGCGTTGACGGTCGATCCACGAATGACGACCGCGGCGTAGGAACGTTGTGAAAACGAAGAAGCCGGGCGCTCATAGCGCCCGGCTTCTTCGTTTTTCGTTTAGTTGCGGGCCAGCTGGCGAAGTACGTAGTTCAAGACACCACCGTGGCGGTAGTAGTCCGCTTCGGTGGGGGTGTCGATGCGCAGACGTACGTTGAAGGTCAATTGCTCACCCGAGGTGCGGGTGGCGGTGACGGGCACCAACGGGACGGTCTGCCCTTCGTTCAATGGGGCGAGACCGTGAATGTCGAAGGTCTCGGTGCCGTCGAGTTCGTAGGTCGTGGCTGATTCACCCGCGACGAACTGCAGCGGCAACACGCCCATACCGACGAGGTTTGAACGGTGAATGCGCTCAAAACTCTCGACGAGCACGGCCTTTACGCCCAGCAGGCGGGTACCCTTGGCCGCCCAGTCGCGGCTCGACCCCGAACCGTATTCCTTGCCGCCCAAGATTACGAGGGGCGTACCCTCGGCCTGGTACGCCATCGAGGCATCGAAAATTGACATTTCGAGACCTTCCGGGAACTTGGTGGTCACACCACCTTCGGTACCCGGGGCCAGCTGGTTACGCAGGCGAATGTTGGCGAAGGTGCCACGTACCATGACTTCGTGGTTCCCTCGGCGGGTGCCGTAGGAGTTGAAGTCTCCCTGACTCACGCCACCGTCGAGCAGGTACCGACCGGCCGGCGTAGTGGCGCGGATATTGCCCGCGGGGGAGATGTGGTCCGTCGTCACGGAGTCGCCCAACTTGGCGAGGGCGCGGGCGCCCACGATGTCACTGACCACGCCCGGCTCCATGGTGAGGCCGTCGAAGTAGGGTGGCAACTTCACGTACGTCGAGTGGTCATCCCAGCCGTAGGTCACGGCGTTGGTTGAGGGGACTTCCTGCCAACGCTCATCACCACTGAAGGCGGCGGCGTAGCGCTCTTCGAACATCTCGGGCGTCAGCGAAGCGCGGACGGCATCGGCGACCTGCGCGTCGGTGGGCCAAAGGTCCCGCAAGTAGACCGGCTCTCCGTTCTCGTCTTCCCCGAGTGGCTCGCTGGTGAGGTCGATGTCAATCGTGCCAGCCAGGGCGTAGGCGACGACGAGGGGAGGTGACGCGAGGTAGTTCTGCTTCACGTCCGGGTGAATGCGACCTTCGAAGTTGCGGTTACCCGACAACACGGAAACCACCGAAAGGTCGTGCTCGTTGATGGCCTCGGAGACACCATCGAGGAGGGGACCGGTGTTACCGATGCAGGTTGTGCAGCCGTAGCCGGCGAGGTAGAAGCCGAGATCGTCGAGGGCATCAACCAAGTTGGCCCGCTCGAGGTAGTCCATGACCACGCGTGAACCCGGCGCCAGCGATGTCTTCACCCAAGGCTTGGTGACCATGCCACGATCGACCGCAGCCTTGGCGACGAGGCCAGCGGCGACGAGGACCGATGGGTTTGAGGTGTTGGTGCACGACGTAATGGCGGCCACCGTGACCGCGCCGTCACGCAGCGTTTCGGCGGCGTCGATGCCGGCGACTTCCTTCGGCTCACGACCCAGCGCGTTGCGGAAGGCACCGCGCGCGCCCGAAAGGGAGACGCGGTCCTGCGGCCGCTTCGGTCCAGCCAGGCTGGGTTCGACGGTCGAGAGGTCCAGGCTGACGTACTCGGAGTAGATGGGCTCAATGGCGTTTTCGTCGTGCCAGAGGCCCTGGGCCTTGGCGTAGGTTTCGACGAGTGCGAGTTGGCTCGCACTGCGACCGGTGAAGGCCAAGTAGTTGAGGGTGACCTGGTCGATAGGGAAGATAGCGCACGTGGCGCCGTATTCGGGGGCCATGTTGCCAATGGTCGCTCGAGTTTCGAGTGAGAGTGAGGTGATGCCCGCTCCGAAGGCTTCGACAAACTTGCCGACCACACCGTGCTTGCGAAGCAACTCGGTGATGGTCAGCACGACGTCGGTCGCAGTGACCCCTTCACGAGGCGCGCCGGAGAGTCGCAGACCCACGACTGGTGGAATGAGCATCGAGGTGGGCTGTCCGAGCATGCCGGCCTCGGCTTCGATACCGCCAACGCCCCATCCGAGGACGCCGAGCCCATTGATCATCGTCGTGTGTGAGTCGGTGCCAACCACGGTGTCGAGGTAGGCGACGCCCTCGTGGTCAAAGACCACGCGAGCGAGGTGCTCGAGGTTTACCTGGTGACAGATACCCATCCCTGGCGGCACGACGCGGAACTGCTGGAGGCTGTTCTGGGCCCACTTGAGGAAGGTGTAGCGCTCGATATTGCGCTCGTATTCAATCTCGACGTTTTCTTCGTAACTCCGTGGTGTGCCGGTGTGTTCGAGGATCACGGAGTGGTCGATAACCAGTTCGACGGGTACGAGAGGGTTGATCTTGGCCGGGTCGCCACCGAGGGCGATGATGGCATCACGCATCGAGGCGAGGTCCACTACGGCGGGGACACCGGTGAGGTCTTGCATCAAGACACGTGCGGGGGTGAAGGCAATTTCTCGGGCGTCATCACCGGCGGCTTCGCCGTGACGGTCGGGCGTCTCGGCCCATCGGGCGAGCGCTTCAATGTCAGCGGCCCGAACCTTGACGCCGTCCTCATTTCGCAACAGGTTTTCGAGCAGCACCTTGATGGAATACGGCAGGTGCGCGATGTCGAACTGGGACAGTCCGGTCGCCTGCAACGAGAAATACGTCAGCTCGCGACCATCGACGGTGAGAGTCGCAACGGCACCGAAAGAATTGGGGGAAGTTGTCATAGTCCTATTCTGCCCTGTTTTTTCTACCGGTAAATGCTGACGAAGGGATACTTCGCATCACGTGCGAGACTGGGAGGGTGACGTCTACCTACGAACTCCTCGCGGCGCGCCTGCGCACGGCCTTCGACGACCTTCTCCCCGGCGCTGATCCGACTCTGCGCGTCTCCGATCGTAGTGATTATCAGGTAAATGGTGTTATGGCCGTGGCGAAATCGCTGGGCGAGAACCCCCGTGCCGTGGCCGACCGGTTGATGAACGGACTCGACATGGGAGGCCTCGCCACCATGGAGGTGGCTGGACCGGGTTTTATCAATCTCACTCTGACGCCAGAACTCTTGGACGGCCAATTGCGCAGTCTCCTCGGTGACGACCGACTGGGCGTCAGCGAGGTGCAGGGTCGGACCGCCGTTATTGACTATTCGGCACCCAACGTTGCGAAGGAAATGCACGTTGGCCACCTTCGCTCCACCGTCATTGGCGACGCCCTCGCTCGGTTGTACCGCTTCAAGGGCTACTCGGTTGTGGCGCGTAATCACGTTGGTGACTGGGGCACCCCCTTTGGCATGCTTATTGAGCATTTGCTCGACCTCGGCGAGGAAGAGGCCATTGCCTCACTCGGTATCGGTGACCTCAACACCTTCTACCGCTCGGCCCGTGAAAAGTTCGACGCGGATGACACCTTTAAGGAACGCAGTCGCCTACGCGTGGTGGCACTGCAGAGCGGCGACGATGAGACGTTACGACTGTGGCGTATTTTGGTCGCCGAATCGGTGGCGTACTTCACCGAGGTGTACGAAGCGCTGGATGTCACCTTGACGCCCGCGGACGTGGTGGGCGAGTCGTTTTATAACCCGATGCTCAATGACGTGGTGCGCGACCTCGATTCGGCGGGACTCATCGTCGAAAGTGATGGCGCACTGTGCGTGTTTCCGGAGGGCTTCACGACCCGTGAGGGAGAACCGCTTCCGGTAATCGTGCAGAAGCGCGACGAAGGCTTCGGCTACGCCGCCACCGACTTGGCCGCCGTTCGCAACCGAGTGGGCGATCTCGGCGGCACTGATTTGCTCTACGTCGTCGGCGCACCTCAGGCCCAGCACTTTGCCATGGTCTGGGCGGTGGCTCGCGCCGCTGGGTGGTTGCCCGAGAACGTTCGCATTGAGCACATCGCCTTCGGAAGTGTGCTCGGGCCCGACCGAAAGGTCTTCAAATCTCGTAGTGGCGAGACGGTCAAGCTCATCAGTTTGCTCAATGAGGCCATTGACAAAGCTGCCGCCACCCTGCTCGAACGCAGCCCCGACATGGAACTGGAGCAGCGCACCGAGCTCGCCACCCACATTGGCCGTGCTGCCATCAAGTACGCCGACCTTTCGTCGGATCGTCAACGCGATTACGTCTTTGACCTCGAACGCATGGTTAATTTCGAAGGTGACACCGGCCCCTACCTGCAGTACGCGCACGCCCGCATTCGTTCGATCTTTCGTCGCCTCGGTGACGAGGTCTCGTTCGATGACGTCCACTTCATGCTGGGAGAACCAGCGGAACGGACGCTGGCGCTAGGACTCCTCGCATTCCCCGAAGCCGTCGATGGGGCGGTTGCGACGTGTCAGCCCCATCGCTTGACCGGCTACCTTTTTGATCTCGCCCAACGGTTCACTTCGTTTTACGAAGCCTGTCCCGTTTTGAGCGTCGATGAGCCACTTCGCAGTGAACGCTTGGCGTTGTGTGAAATTACCGCCCGGACACTCCGCCTCGGACTGGGGTTGCTCGGCATCTACGCCCCCGACCAGATGTAGTGGACGGGGCTGGCGTGACTTCTCTGTTCCCTGAGACCCGCGCGATGGTGCGTCTCAGTTGCGAGGCATGATGGCACCCCCGTCGTCTCGAAGGATTGCCATTGTCTGGAGTGGCGCCGCTGCCCTGTTGGTGGTCGCGGTGGTGTGTGGACTCGGGGTCGGCCCGACGTCGATTCCCCCGCTGGGTGTTCTGCACTCGCTGCTCAGCCACCTTGGTCTTGGCCATTCAACACTTTCCTCCTTTGATCAGACCGTGGTGTGGCAACTACGCGGACCGCGCATGGTGCTGGGGCTACTGGCGGGTGCGATGTTGAGCGTGGCCGGTGGCACCTACCAGGGTGTCTTTCGCAACCCCCTGGCTGACCCCTATCTCCTCGGCGTCGCCGCGGGCGCCGGTCTGGGGGCGACCCTTGCCATCGTGCACGATGGCAATGCGATTAATGCGCCGACGTGGACGCCACTCATCGCCTTCGTAGGGGCCAGTAGCGCAGTGGCGATTACGTGGCTGGTCGGCGGACGTGGTCAGCGGGCCACGACGGCCACGTTGGTGCTGGCCGGGGTTGCCGTGGCCTCACTCTTCACCAGTGCGCAGACGTTTCTTCAGCAACAGGCCTCGACCCAGTCAATTGCTCGTGTCTACATTTGGTTACTCGGGTCGCTCGCCGGAGCCAGTTGGTCGTCGGTCACCCTGGTGTTGCCCTACGTTGCCGTATGTATCGTCGTCTGCGTACTGGCCGGTCGCGCCCTCGACGTCTTGAGTCTGGGCGATGACGAAGCTCGTTCGGTGGGCCTCTCGGTGCGTCGCGTTCGAGTAGTCGTGATTGTCGCCTCCTCACTCGGGACCGCGGCCATCGTCTCCGTGGTCGGATTGATTGGTTTCGTGGGAATCATCGTTCCTCACGTCATCCGACTCCTCGTGGGGACGTCGTATCGTCGGATTTTGCCGCTGTCGGTGGTTGCTGGCGCAGCTTTTCTCGTTTTGGCCGACACCGTGGCGCGCACCGCGCTGGCCCCGTCGGAACTGCCACTGGGCGTCGTTACCGCCGCCATTGGCGCACCCGTCTTTGTCCTCATACTTTCGTTTCGTCGTGGGATGTCGTCGTGAGCATTGCCGTTGCGCACCTCAGCGTTCGAATCGGCGGGACCACGGTGGTGGAGGATGTCTCTTTCACGGTGCCGGCCGGGACGTGGACAACGCTGATTGGGCCAAACGGGGCGGGAAAGACCACCATCGTCTCCTCCGTCGTTGGCCTCCAACGCCTCGCCAGCGGGCAGGTGACTATCGAGGAAACGGACATACACGAACTCTCGGAGCGCACCCGCGCCGGTGTGGTGGCGTACGTGCCCCAACGACCGACCATTCCGGTGGGCAGTTCGATACTGGACTACGTCACGCTGGGGAGAACGGCGTCGCACGGGGTACTGCGGGCGCCATCGGCGGCCGATCGAGAGATTGTTGATGGTGTCATTGAGCGTCTGGGTCTCGCGAAGTTCCGCCAACGCGACGTGGGGTCACTCTCGGGCGGCGAACGCCAGCGAGTGGTGCTCGCCCGCACCCTGGCGCAAGGAACCCGTGTCGTTGTCCTCGATGAGCCCACGTCGGGCCTCGACGTTCGCCACCAATTAGAGCTGCTTGATTTGCTTCGTAAAGAAGTGGAGGAGTGTCAACTGACTGTCCTCGCCACCTTGCACGACCTGACCACGGCCTGTCAGTACGCCGATCAACTGGTCCTCTTGGATCGAGGTCACGTCGCAGCCTTCGGCGCCCCCCGAGACGTGGTGCGAAGTCCAGCCCTGAGCGAAAGTTACGGCATGGAACTGCGAGTAGTGACCATCGAAGGGCACGATGTCGTGGTACCGGTCCGCGGCTAGGGACAAGTCGTCACACGTAATTCATACTGCGATTAAAAGTCTTCAGGGTCGCGAACTAGGATTGAGTGACCAAACGAAGGGAATTATTGTGCGTCGCACACGAATCGTAGCCACTATTGGACCTGCTTCAGAGAGTGACGAAGTCCTCCGCAACCTCGCCGAGGCCGGTGTTGATGTCTTCCGCCTCTCGATGGCTCACGGTGACATTCCGTCGTGCATCGAGCGCCTGCGTCGCGTTCGCGCCGTTGCCCCGGGTGTGGCCATCATGGTTGACATTCCCGGACCAAAGATTCGGGCCGGTTCTTTCGGTACGAGTCCCGTGGCATTGCCCCATGGTCACCGGTTGGAAATTGTCGAAGCCTTTGGCTCGACGTCGACCGCTGAGGTCATCTCGGTGGAGCGTGAAGGTGTACTCGCTAATTTGAAGGTGGGCGACCGCGTGCACATCGGTGACGGTGGCACCTCGCTGCAGATCGTCGAAGTCGGCTCCGTCGTGGTTGCCGAGGTGGTCGCCGCTGGCTCCGTGATGGGTAAGCCTGGACTTTCCTTCCCATCCTCAATCCTGAACGAGCACCTGCCGACCGAAGACGACGCCGCTCGTATCGCCGCACTGCGCGACGAAGAGTTCGAAATCCTCGCCGTCTCCTTCGTTCGCTCGGCCTTCGACATGGTGTCGGTCCGCACGGCCCTCGCCCGCCCTGACGTGTTGATGATGGCCAAGATTGAAACCGAAGAAGGTATCAATAATTTGAGCGAAATTGTCGAAGTGACGGACTCCTTGATGGTTGCTCGTGGTGACCTCGGCGTTCGCCTGCCCATCGAAGACGTTCCCCACCTGCAGAAGCGCATCGTGCGCGCTGGTGTGCGATTCGCGCGCCCCGTGGTGGTCGCGACCCAGATGCTCGAAACCATGACCTACGCGCAGGTCCCAACTCGCGCCGAAGTTACCGACGTCGCTAACGCCGTACTTGACGGCGCGAGCGCCGTGATGTTGTCGGGCGAAACGGCCATTGGTCACGACCCCGTCAACGTAGTTCGCACCATGGACCGCATTATTCGTCGCGCGGAGGAGTCCTTCGACTACGCCGCGTGGGGTGAGGGCCTCGAACTGAATCAAACGGTTGGCGACGACTCGAGGGCAGCTCGTATCACGGCCGCCATGACGGGTGCGGCCTGGCGGGCCTCGATGCAGGAGAAGGCCGTAGCGCTGGTGGCCTGCACTCGTTCCGGTATGACGGCTCGGGCCATTTCGCGCTTTCGCCCGCCGATGCCAATTATTGCCATTACACCAAAGGAGTCAACGGCCTTGCAGTTGAAGGTCTCGTGGGGCGTCAACGACGTCATCGTGACACCGGCCAACGACATCGACGTCCTGTGTGACCTCGCCGTCAAGTCGGTGACGGAGTCGGGTATCGCGAAGTCTGGTGACTCAATTGTCGTTATGGCCGGTTCGGCCACCGGCGGTGCGCAGATCACTGACACCGTCCGTATGGTGACTATTCCCTAGTGCTCGTTGTTGCTTCGTCACTCGCCCCCCAGCCCCGCTGGGGGGCGAGTGCATTAAGGTGTCAATGAAGAGATTGGCGAGACCCGTGACCACATCCTCATTTCGATCCCCACTGTTTGCCCTCGCCAATGACGTCGTTGAGCACGACGCGGCGCGTGACCCGATGTTCGCTACCGCGTCCGGCATCGCTGGGTACGACCATCTCCTCACCGACTTCTCACCGACTTTAAGACCTGATGACATTGCCCACCTCACGGAGACCATCGCGGCGGTAGTGGCCTTGGTGCCACTCGACGACATTGATCGCGTCGGGCAGGCGCTTATGGTCGAGCGACTGCAATCACGCCTGGACCTGCTGGTTTCGGGGGAGTCGTCACGCGTGTTCTCCGTAGTGACGTCGCCGGTGGCTGAGATTCGACAAGTATTCGAAATTATGGACACGAGTGACGTCGCCGTTCTCACCGAACGGTTATCGGCCGTTCGCGGAGCGCTGGACTCGTGGAAACTCACCCTCGATACGCTGCGGGCCACCGGTGAGTTGCCGGCCCAACGTCACGTACGCGGGGTAGCGCAACAGGCCCGCACCTACGGCAATGGTTCCTATGAAGCGTTCGTGCACCAGGTCATCGACCAGCCAAATGACGCACTGCTCGCCGCCGCCCGAGACGCCGATGCGGCCAATGTGGACCTCGCTTCGTGGATGGAGGACTCGCTGGTCGCGAGTGCACCGTCTCGCGACGCGGTGGGAGCTGAGCGCTACACCCAATGGGCGCAGTACTTCACTGGTGCGTCACTTGACCTTCACGAACTCTACGAGTGGGGCTACGCCGACTTGCGGCGCATCGTGTCACGCATGTTCGACATTGCTGCGGTAGTGGCCCCCGAGGCCACGACACTGGTGGAGGTCGCCGCGGTGCTCGACGCCGACCCGGCGCGCATCATGTATGGCACCGACGCCCTGCTCGAGAAGATGAAGACCTTTACGCAAGGAGCAATCGAAGCCCTTGATGGTACGTACTTCGACATGGACGAGCGCATTCGTTTCTGCGACGCGAGGTTGGCGCCAGACGGAGGTTCGCTCGCGCCCTATTACATCGCGCCGAGTGAGGACT
This sequence comes from uncultured Actinomycetes bacterium, assembly GCA_903825765.1. Classification (GTDB taxonomy): domain Bacteria; phylum Actinomycetota; class Acidimicrobiia; order Acidimicrobiales; family RAAP-2; genus RAAP-2. The sequence goes on from CAIKBU010000064.1 coordinate 9,221, forward strand.
TGTCACGACCTGGTACGACGTGGTTTCCCACCAATGGCCAGACTGAGTTTCGCTGGTGGCACCACGCCTCCACCTGGTACCACGAAGGCGTGCCTGGTCACCATCTGCAGTGCGCGGTCTCGGTGATTGAACACGAGCGCCAGAGTCGCTTTCATCGTCTCGAGGCCTGGTGCAGTGGGTATGGCGAGGGCTGGGCCCTCTACGCCGAACGACTCATGCAAGAACTCGGCTTCTTCAGCGACATCGCCGACGAGTTTGGTCACCTGTGCGACCAAGGATTGCGGGCCGCTCGCGTCGTGGTCGACATCGGCATGCACTTAGAGCTTCCGGTTCCCGCAGGATTTTGGCCACTCGGCTCGCTGGGCGACGTAAGTGGCCAAACGTGGACGGCCGAGATGGCCGTTCTGGTGTTGGAGGAACTAACCCTGCAGAGCCACGACATGGCCGTTTCCGAGGTTGATCGCTACCTCGGCTGGCCGGGTCAGGCCATCTCCTACAAGGTGGGTGAGCGAGTCTGGCTGCGTGCGCGTGAAGACGCCAAGGTCCGCTTGGGTGAGGCATTCTCACTGCGAGCATTTCACAACTACGCACTCAAGTTAGGGCCAATGGGGCTCGACCCGTTTGCCGCAGAGATGCGTCGCTGGGACGGCCGTTAGCCGCAACGTGGCGAGGAGAGTGCTCGCGACCGGCGTCGACGCATCGATTTTGCCGTCGTCAAAACGAATGCTGATGCCTGCGACTCCACTCGAAGTCCAATTGAGCGCACAACATAAACAGTGGTCTCGGTCTCCAGGTACGCCGTTGGGACGAATCCCAGCGCTACGTCGTTTGCAGCTCCGCTTCAATCATGTCGAGAATGCGGTCCACGTCAGCGGTGGTGGCGAGTGGGTTCATGAACGTGCACTTGAGCGCGGCGCGCCCCTTGATGACGGTGCGCCCCAAAATGGCCTCACCACGAAGCAATAACTGTTGCTGAACGAGCCGAAGCGCGTTGGCGTCGTAGCCGGGGGCATCGAAGACGCACGTGACGCCGTGAATCGGACTCAGGAGTTCAAAGGTGGCGCGGGTGGTGACTTGGTCACCGCAGTACGTGGCCAACGAGACCAGGTGTTCAATCATGGCCGCGAAGGTGGAGCGACCAATTGTCCGTAACGAGGCCACGACTTTGGCCGCGTCGAAGCGGCGCGACGTGTCAAGGGAGCGTCCCACGAGATTGATCATGCCGTCGAGTTCGTCGCCTCGGTCGAGGTAGTTGGACGTCACGCGGAGAAGGTTGAAGCTGGATGGGTCGCGAACGAGAAGTGCCGAGGCGTTGAATGGCTGCCACCAGAGTTTGTGGAAGTCCACGGTGACCGAATCGGCCAGTTCAATCCCCGCCAGTCGCGTTCGAAGGGTCGGAGACATGATGAATGAACCCGCCACGGCCCCGTCGACGTGGAACCACGCGCCGATGGCGTTGGCGCGCTCGGCGATCTGGTCGAGCGGGTCAATGGCGCCGAGGTCGGTGGTGCCGGCCGTACCGACGATGGCAATGATCACCAGACCTTCGCTTCGCACGGCGCTGATTACCTCGTCGAGGGCCGTAACGTTCATAACGCCAGCGTCGGTGGTGGGAACCTTCACCACGGCGTCACGTCCGAGGCCGAGTTGTCCAGCGGCGCGCTGAACTGAAAAGTGCGCCTGGTCCGAACAGAGAATGCGCCAGCCCACCGCCGCGGCCGGTAGTCCCGTTTTGAGGATGTCAATCCCAATGGCCGCGCCGGCGTGGGAGCGAGCAAGGGTGATGCCGAGGACGTTGGAGGCGGTGCCCCCCGAGGTCATAACGCCCGTCGCCCCTTCGGGAAAGCCCAGTTGCTCACCGAGCCAGCGCATCAAGTGCAGTTCGAGGGCGGTAGCCATGGGGGCCTGGTCCCACGAGTCCATGGACTGATTCGTCGTCGCAATCGCCATTTCGGTGACCACCGCCGAGAGCGTGGTGGGTGGGTGGAGGTGGGCCACCGTCGCCGTGTCCGTGGGGACGACGCCGTGAGCCCAGACGGTAGTGCCCAGTTCGCTCAGCACCGTCGCGAGGGCCACGCCCTCGTCGGGGCAGACCTCGAAGGAGCGAACGCGCTGGTGGAGTTCAACTGGCGACAGCGATGACCGGGGCGCGTCGAGCGGTTGATTAAGTGAGTCGATGACGCTCATGGCGGCCTGGGTGAGTCGTTCACGACCGTCGTCGTCGGTGCTCGCGAAGAGCGTTGACCAGGTCACTGCGCCCCCATGACGTCCGCCACCGCGGCGTGCAGTCGTCCGAGCCCGTCGTGCAGTTGATCATCGGTCATGATCAGGGTGGGGAGCAGCTTAACAATGGTGTCCCCGCGACCGCAGACCTCCACAATCAGCTGGCGAGCGAAAGCGGCCTGGGAAATCGCTTCGGCAATGGGGGTGTCGAAGGTGTTGAGGCCCGCGAGCATGCCGTTGGCCTGCACCTTAAATCGACCGGGTCCGAACTCCTCCACCAGAGACGTGAGGGCGTCACGCACGATGGCGCCTTGGCGTTCGGTGTTCTTTTGAAAGGCGTCGTCCTGCCAATAGGTGGTGAGCATCGCGGCCGAGGTTGCGAACGCCAGGTTGTTGCCGCGGAAGGTGCCAGAGAACTCACCGGGACGCCAGGCGTCGAGCGAGGTACGAACCAAGTTGATAGCCATGGGGAGTCCGAGACCGCTGATGGACTTCGACACCGTGATGATGTCGGGGTCGAGACCCGTACCTTCGTGGGAGAAGAAGGGGCCGGTTCGACCAACGCCGGCCTGGATTTCGTCAGCAATGACCAGTACGTCGTAGTGGGTGGCGAGCGTACGCACCGCGGCCAGGTAGGCGGGATCGAAAGGACGACACCCACCTTCACCCTGCGTGGGCTCAATCACAATGGCGCCAACACCTTCGCCATTGATGGTGCCGCGAAGTGTTTCTTCGAGCAACGTCAGGTCGTGGTCGGTGAGGTGCTCGACGAAGGGGAGGGCGACGAAGTTGCCAACGTGCGAAACCGACGGACGCGGCGCCATTGACTCTGACACCGAGGCGGCTGCAAGGCTCATGCCGTGATAGCCGCCGGCGAAACCGACCACACCGTGTTTACCGGTAACTCGGTAGGCCAACTGAAGCGCCGCCTCAACGGCCATTGCACCAGTCGGTCCCACGGTCTGGACGACCATGTCGAGTTGGCGAGGAGCCAGCAGGTGGGCGTGCACCGCGTTGAGGAAGTCGCGCTTTTGCTCGGTGAAGGTGTCCAGGCTGTGCAGCAACTTGCCACTGCGCAAGTGTTCAATGGCCAGGTCGACGAAGAGGGGATTGTTGTGACCGTAATTCAGTACACCGGCCCCGGCGAAGAAGTCCAAGTAGTCGGTGCCGTGCTCATCGGTGATGAGTGGCCCACGGGCCGAGGTAAAGACCGTCGGCCACCTCCGGCAGTAGTAGCGCACATTCGATTCCAGTTGGTCGAAGATGGTCAACACGGGTTCCTCTCAATGGGGAGCGTCGGTTGCGTGCGTGCGCTCAGTGGTTTGTGGGTTTGGACCTGGCCAGTACTCGATGGTTAGTTGCACTACTTCCGGCCGCATCGCCGCGTGAACGTCCACGGGGGCAATTTGGCCGGAGCAAAGTATTGCACATGGGGGGTGTCTCTTCGCCGAAAAAAATATGAACGGGGGGTAACAATTTTTAGACACCTCATCGTGCTACGACGAGGCCTCACGACCACGAGCGTTGGTGGTGCCACTGCTACATTCGCACCATGGGTTCATCCAACGTCGCCGCGCTGCTCGGGGTGCGCCACGCACGGCCGAACGGCTCGGCGTGACGACCCGTGGCCGTACTCGCCATTGACCAGGGGACCTCGGGAACGAAGGCGATAGTCGTCCGCGACGACGGAGTCATCCTGGGCGACGCGCTGGTCTCGGTCCACCCCACCTACGGTGACGACGGCAGCGTGGAGGTTGATCCGGTCGCCTTGTGGCAGTCCGTGCTCGACGCGGGTCACGCGGCCATTGCCATGAGTGGTGTCGTGCCCACCACGGTGGCTCTGGCAAATCAGGGGGAGACCGTCCTGGCCTGGGACCCCGCGACGGGCCGACCACTATCGATGGCGCTCGTCTGGCAGGATCGGCGAGCACAGAGGGTGTGTGACGAACGTCGCCATCTGGAGCCACGCATCCGCGCCGTCACGGGACTCGAACTCGACCCCTACTTCTCCGCGCCCAAAATGACCTGGTTACGCGAGCACGTGACCACCTTGGGAGTGGTGACTACTTCCGACAGTTGGCTGGTGCACCAACTCTGTGGCGCCTTCGTGACCGACGTTTCAACCGCTAGTCGATCACTTGTTTTTGACGTGGCGAACGCCAGGTGGGACCACGAACTGGTCGAAAGTTTTGGACTACGCGATACCGATCTTCCTCGTCTCGTGTCCTGCGACGAAGTCGTGGGCGAAACCACCGTGTTCGGTTCACCGATGAAGGTTGGTGGGCTCATTGTCGATCAGGCGGCGGCGTTGCTCGCCCAAGGGTGCGTGGAGCACGGCATGGCCAAGTGCACCTTCGGAACGGGGGCATTTCTCCTCGTCAACGCCGGTGACCGCAACATCCGCTCGAGTGCCGGTCTGACCACCTCGCTGGCCTGGCAGATTGGTCCGACGCGGCGCTATTACATGGACGGACAGGTCTACGCCGCCGGGTCGGCCTTGCGGTGGTTGACGAGCATTGGCGTCCTCTCCGCGACGGAGGCTCTCGACAACGAGTCGGCTGATGACGCACACGGGGTGTTCTGCGTCCCTAGTCTCGCCGGTCTCGCGGCCCCGTGGTGGCGGCCCGACGCCCGCGGCAGTGTCGATGGTCTCTCTCTCGCGACGGAGCGAGGCCATCTCATCAAGGCCGTTCTTGACGGCATTGGCGCCCAGATCGCCCAGATTGTCGAGGTCATGGGCCAGGACCTGTCGGGCCCGATGGACGTGCTGCGGGTCGATGGGGGCCTCACCCAATCGCGCCAACTCCTGCAGTCAGTGGCCGATATCGCTCAAGTGACCATTGAGATCTCGCCACAGATCGACGCGACCGCCCGCGGTGCGGCACTCCTGGCCCGGATTATCGACGGGAGTGCGACGCTCGATGACGCCACCTCGACGGGGTCGGTGGGCGATAGCGTGACACCCAAATGGTCCAGTGAGCGGGCGCTGACGTTTCGATCGGCCTGGCGTGAACGAATCCAACCACGAGAGGGGAACTAACGGTGCCGGTGCTGCGCGATCACGACGCTGTGTTGCCGACGCGATGTGACGTTGCCATCATTGGGGCCGGTCTCGTGGGATCAGCCCTGGCCCAGGCGCTGAGTGGGCTGGACTGTTCGGTGGTGCTCCTCGAGGCCAAAGGCGACGTGGGTGACGCGACGAGTAAGGCCAATACCGCGCTGCTACACACTGGCTTTGACGCCACGCCGGGCACGCTCGAATCCCGCCTCGTCCGCCGAGGCTACGAACTCCTCTCCGCCTACGCCCGCCAAACCGGTATCCCGGTTGAGCGGGTCGGTGCGGTACTGGTCGCCTGGAGTGACGAAGAGTTCGCCTCGCTTCCGACCCTGCGTGAAAAGGCCATTGCCAACGGGTACCACGATTGCGCCCTCATCGATGCTGATGAGGTCTACCGCCGACTACCCGCCCTCGGCCCCAGAGCTCTCGGTGGACTCACCGTTCCCGATGAGTCGCTGATCTGCACGTGGACCACGTCCCTGGCCCTGGCCACCGACGCGGTGCAGCGGGGCACGGTGCTCGCCCTCAATACGACGGTGACGAGTGCGGTCGTGGGGGCGGGCGAGACCGTTCTTACGACGTCGCGGGGATCGCTGGTCGCCACCTGGGTCGTCAACGCCGCCGGTCTCGGCTCTGACGTCATCGACCAACTCTTTGGCTACGACCGATTTACGATTACCCCTCGTCGGGGTGAGCTGCTGGTCTACGACAAGTTGGCGCGCCAACACGTGCCCCACATCGTTCTCCCGGTGCCGTCGTCGGTGGGCAAGGGCGTGCTCATTAGCCCCACGATCTACGGCAACGTGATGCTTGGACCAACAGCGGAAGATCTTCGCGACCGCAGCGATAGTGCGACGTCGGAGTCGGGAATCGACTTTCTATTGACGAAGGGGGCAAAAATAATGCCTTCACTTCTTGAGGAGGAAGTCACCGCCTCCTACGCCGGCCTTCGCGCCGCGTCGGAACACAAGGACTACGTCGTCGACGTGGACGCCACCCAGCGCTACGCCGTGGCCGGGGGCATTCGTTCCACGGGACTCACGGCCTCGATGTCCATTGCCGAGTACCTCGTGGCCGCCATCCGCGATGCCGGTTTCGTCGCGACGGAAAAGACGACGCTGCCACCACCCCCGAGGATGCCGAATCTTGGCGAGGAGAGCCTGCGGCCCTTCGCCAACGAGGCGGCCATTGCCGCCGATCCCGCCTACGGGGAGATTGTCTGTTTCTGTGAACGAGTGACGACCGGTGAAATCCGTGACGCCCTGTCGTCGGTGATATCGGCCACGTCCCTCTCGGGACTGCGCCGGCGCACCCGAGCGACGAATGGTCGGTGCCAGGGCTTTTACTGCGGCGCCGACGTTCTGGCCCGCCTTGCGATTGCGGTCGAGGGGCACTCGTGACTCGACACTCGTCGACCCCTCCCGAGGCTTCGATGCTGACGCCCGACGTGCTCATCATCGGTGCTGGTCCCTCCGGACTCTCCGCGGGGACGGAACTGGTCAAGCGGGGCCATCGAGTACTGGTGGTGGAGCGAGAAGCTGTGGCCGGCGGTATCCCGCGACACTGCGCCCACAAGGGCTTTGGTATTCGAGATCTCCACCGCGTCCTCGACGGTCCCACGTACGCCACGCGACTGGTCGCAGCGGCGCAACGGGCGGGCGTCACCATTTGGACTACCGCCATGGTCACGGACTGGTCGGCGTCGGCCGGTGCGACTATCACCAGCCCACACGGGCGCTTCCTGGTCACCCCGAGGGCTACCATCCTGGCTACCGGTGCCCGTGAGCGCCCACGGGCAGCCCGCCTCCTGCCAGGAGATCGCCCCTCGGGCATCTACACGACGGGCCAGTTGCAAAACAGTGTGCACCTCCACCACCAGCGCGTGGGATCGCGGGCCGTTATTCTCGGGGCCGAACTGGTTAGTTTCTCCGCCGTTTTGACCATGCGAGAAGTCGGCTGTCGCACCGTGGCGATGGTGACTGAACACCCTCGACCCGAGGCCTACGCCCCGGTCGCCAAGGCTGGTGGTCTGCTCTTCCGCTTTCCCGTACTCGTGGGGCATCGGGTGACGCGCATCATCGGGCGAGCGCAACTCGAGGGCATTGAGATAGAGAACCTCTCGACCAAGCAACGTCGCGTTATCGAATGCGACACCCTCATTACCTCAGGCGACTGGGTACCGGATCACGAACTCGCGCGACTCGGTGGCCTCGCGATGGATGGCCGGAGTAAATCACCGATCGTCGATGGCGGCCTGCGTACCGGCAGCCCCGGTGTGTTCGCCATTGGAAACTTGGTCCACCCGGTGGACACGGGCGACGTTGCCGCACTCGACGGGCGCCACGTGGTGGCCAGCGTCGAGCAGTGGCTGGCCAGCATGCCGCCGATGCCGTCGACAGTCCAACTCATTCCCGCTGGAGTGCTCACGTGGGTAGCGCCCGGCCGCTGGGGAGAATTCGTTGCTCGTCCCAGTCGAGGTCGGTATCTCGGGTGGGTGGGCGGCTTCGCCCGTTTCCCTCGCGTCACGGTTCGCCAGGCCGGCGACGTGCTCGCGACGAGGCGTCTACCGTGGCCGGCAGTACCGGGTCGCCTCTTTCGTATCCCCTCGTCACTCCTGCGCGACGTCACCATCAGTGGCGGTGATGTCACCATCGAGGTTAAGTAATCGCTCGCTGTGGCGACAGGTCCGGCGAAGAATGCCGCCGCTCTCGGCTACGTGATTGGTGCCCCCGGCAGGAATCGAACCTGCGCACATGGCTTCGGAGGCCAATGCTCTATCCCCTGAGCTACGGGAGCGTGAGTCTAAGTCTACCGGTCCATTGTCGAGGTGGTTTTGAGCGACAGTGAGAAGGGCGCCCACTACGATTGAGGTCTAACTGCAGTCGCAGTCCGCCTCAACGTCGAGCGGCCGTTCGGTCGTGGTGTCTGATTCGCCCGATGAGGAGGGTTTGTGAAGCCGATTACTGTCACCGTGCTCCCAGACACGGCCACGTTGACGAACGAGGATTCGTTCGTGGGCGGGGTCTCGTTGCGATCGCTCGCTGAAACCTACGGGACGCCACTCTTTGTCTACGACGAGGCGACGCTGCGAGCTCGCTGCCGCGAGGCCGCCGCTCTGTTTGACGATGGCGTGGCGTTTGCCTCAAAATCCTTTCTCTGTGGCGCCATGGCTCGTCTGGCGGCAGAAGAGGGGCTGTGTATCGATGTCGCCACCGGTGGCGAACTTGATCTGGTGTTGCGTTCCGGGGTACCCGCGAACCGGGTAATCCTGCACGGCAACAACAAGAGTCGAGAAGAAATTGCTCGTGCACTGGACGTTGGCGTTCATCGCATCGTGGTGGATAACCACGACGACATCGACACGATTGCCGAGCTGCTCGCCCCAGGGGCGACGGCCCACTGTTTGATTCGAGTAACGCCCGGCGTGGAAGCCCACACCCATGACTTTGTGCGTACGGGGCACGAGGACACGAAATTTGGTTTCACCGTGGCGACCGGAGCTGCCCGTCGCGGCATTGATCGACTTCGGGCCGTGCCCGGGGTTGTCGTGCACGGCGTTCACGCCCACATTGGTTCACAAATCTTTGGACCCGAAGGCTTTTTAGAGGCTATCGACGTGTTGGCCGAGTTCATTGCTGGTGACAGCTTTGATGAGATCTGCATTGGTGGCGGTCTTGGGGTGGCCTACGTCGAGGGCGAGGAGGCCCTGTCGATCACGGCTTGGGGCCAGATGGTCCGCGATGCCGTCATCGCAAAAGGCCTCGGTGGCCTTCGACTTCTTGCCGAGCCGGGCCGTTCCATTGTCGCCCAAGCGGGCATGACGCTCTACAGCGTCGGCGCCGTGAAGACGGTGACGCAGCGGACCTACATGGCCGTGGACGGTGGCATGAGTGATAATCCACGTCCCGTGCTCTACGGCTCGGGCTACGAGGCGTTCGACATCAGCCGACCATTGGCGGAACGGACGCAGGCCGTGCGACTCGTGGGCAAGCACTGCGAGAGCGGTGACGTCTTGATTGACGAAGCGTGGCTGCCGGCCGCGACCAAGCGAGGTGACGTCATCGCCACGCCCGTTACCGGTGCCTACGGCTACTCCATGGCCTCGAATTACAACCGCGTGCCCCGCCCCGCGGTCGTCTTCGTCGCCGAAGGACAGGCGCGAGTCGTCTTACGACGCGAAACGTTTGACGACCTCGCCGCGTTAGAAATCGACAATTTCTAACGTGCGATTCCGGTTAGCCTTAGAGTCATGACTTCGTCGCACGTGCGCATCGGTGTTATCGGTGCTGGGTTTGTGGGGAGTGCACTGGTTGCCGCTCTGTTGGAAGAAGAACGTCACGTTGCCCTCGTCGATGCCGCAACTGGAACAATAGAACTGGTCGGTGTCGCCGTACGCGACATCACCAAGCCCCGCCCGGGCGTGCCCGTCGAACTCCTGACCGATGACGCGCTCAGCCTCGCCGCTCGTGAGGACGTCGACATCGTCGTGGAACTCGTCGGTGGAATTGAGCCGGCAAAGACCTACATCGAAACAGCGCTCCGCCGCGGTGCTTCGGTCGTTACGGCGAACAAGGCCTTGATGGCCGCCCACGGCACCGCCCTGGCGGCCCTGGCGCACGAACACGGCGCCGACTTGCATTACGAAGCCGCGGTGGCCGGCGCCATCCCGATTATCGCCGCCCTACGGAGTTCGCTCGCTGGTGAAAAAATCACTCGCGTCCTGGGTATCGTAAACGGCACCACGAACTTCATTTTGTCGAAGATGACGATGGAGGGACTCGACTACGGCGTCGTCCTCGCCGAAGCGCAGGCCCTCGGCTACGCCGAAGCTGACCCGACGGCCGACGTTGAAGGCTTCGACGCCGCCGCCAAGGTGCAAATTCTGTCGTCACTCGCCATCGGTACTTCGCTGCAGGGTGAGGAAATCTCCCGCGAGGGCATTTCCGCCATTCGGGCCCTTGACGTCGACTTCGCCCGCCGCTATGGGTACGTGATCAAGTTGATTGGTGTTGTGGAGCGTGTGGGGGAGTGGGGCGTCTCGCGTCGTACGCACCCAGCGCTGGTACCTGCCTCGCATCCGTTGGCCTCAGTAAATGGCGCCCTCAACGCGGTGTTTGTTGAAGGTCAGAACGCCGGACCTCTCGTCTTCATGGGTCCCGGCGCTGGTGGTCAGCCCACCGCCTCGGCCGTGCTCGGGAATGTCCTGCACGCCGCACGCAATCGCAACGCTGGTCGTCACGACGTTCCCTTTACCGTCGACGACCGCCTCCACAACGTCGACATCGCCGACCTCTCGAGCGTCTTCTACATCAGCCTCGACGTGGTCGACGAGCCGGGTGTTTTGGCGCAGGTGGCGTCAGTCTTCGCCCACCACCACGTCTCCATTCAGTCAATGGAGCAGGCGGGGCTCGCGAGTGACGCTCGCCTCAATTTCGTAACGCACGAAGCAAAAACCAGTGACATTGATGCGACGTTGACGGACCTGCGAGGTATCGCAGCCGTCGAGTCGATCGGTGCCTGTCTACGAGTGATTGGTGGCGCCGCATGACGGGCTGGAATGGATTACTGCACGAATACGCCGAGTACCTCGACTTGCGCGGCGTAACGGACATTGTGACGCTGCACGAGGGCAATACCCCCCTCATCTACGCCGAGCGCCTGTCTGAGCGCCTCGAGGCGAAGGTGTACCTGAAGTTCGACGGCCTAAACCCCTCGGGATCCTTCAAGGACCGCGGTATGACAATGGCGATCACTAAGGCCAAGGCCGCCGGTGCCCAGACCGTTATCTGTGGATCGACCGGTAACACCTCAGCCGCCGCGGCGGCGTACGCCGCAAAGGCCGGTATGGACTGTGTCGTGCTCGTCCCCGAAGGCAAGATTGCCATGGGTAAGTTGGCGCAGGCCATCGTCTACGGCGCCAAGGTCTTGCAGCTTCGCGGCAACTTTGACCAGGCTCTTAACCTCGCGCGAGAGATTACGCAGTACCTGCCCATCACCATCGTGAACTCGATTAACCCCGAGCGCATTGAAGGGCAGAAGACGGCCGCCTTCGAACTCGTCGACGTGCTCGGTGACTCGCCCGACATCGTCTCGATTCCCGTGGGCAATGCCGGTAACATCACCGCCTACTGGCGCGGGTTCTTGCAATACCAGTTCCTCGGCAAAGCCACGAAGTTGCCCAAGATGTGGGGATTTCAGGCCGCTGGGGCCGCACCAATCGTGCTCGGCCACCCGGTGGAGCACCCCGAAACCATCGCGACCGCGATTCGTATCGGTAACCCAGCGAGCTGGGTGCCGGCGCTCGACGTCATCAACGAGTCGCACGGTGACATTCGCGCGGTGACGGACGAGGAAATTCTCGAGGCCTACCGCTTCGTGGCTCGCTACGAGTCGGTGTTCTGCGAACCGGCATCGGCCGCTTCCGTAGCCGGACTGTTGAAGTTTGGCGTGCCGAAGGATTCAACAGTGGTCTGCGTACTTACTGGCAACGGACTAAAGGACCCCGACATCGCCTTGTCGAATGTTGCCATGCCGACGGTCATTGACGCCAGCTTGTCGGCACTCCAGTCCGCCCTGTCGTAATAACGCCGTGCGGTGGCGTCTCTTGCGTCTTACCTCATCGATTTCGCGGTAATGGGCGTGGGTCGGTGTTTGGCCCCCAGCGCGATAGATGATTTGACGCTGGATCAAGTGCCAGTCCTGCTTTCGAGCACCATCGTGGCGATGGTGGGATTGTTCGGCACGGTGCGACTCGTGGTGTGGGTGATGTCGAAGCGATCGATTGTGGTCTGGGCCTCTCGCCGCGACGGACTTAAGGTGAGCGCTACGGCCAGCCACTAGGCGTGCTCGCTCGCGTCAATTGACAAAGGTCAATTTCGGTGTACACTGACCTTGTCGTTCACATGTGGCCAGTTGCCGATGTGCGGAACTCTTCCACTAACGGCAGTTCTCGTTTTTTTCTCCACGCTCGCTTTTTTGACCTCGTGGCGAGAAAGGACCCTAAATGGCTGAAAAGCCCACCGGCCCTTCGCGGCCAAATCTCATCACCAAGTCCAAGGATGAACTGGTCACGATCGCCAAGGCTTCGGGCATTGAGGTTGGACCAAAGGCCACTAAGGCCACCATCATCGCCGCGCTCTCAAGTACGCCATCGACCCCGTCGGCTTCATCAGCACCCGCCCCATCGGCATCCGCCGCACCGGCTCCAGCTGCGGCAGAGCGACCCGCTTCCACCCGGCCCTCGGGCGCGATTCGTTCGCGTCGTTACGTTGAATCACCAAGTGACGACTTCGAGGCCATTTTGAGCGACTACGCCGCCGAGCCTTCGTCGACGCCTGCCACCGCAACCCCCACCTCGTCCTCGTCAGCTCCGGCGAGTGATCGCGGGCCCCGTCCCGAACGAGCACCTCGTGAGAACGGTGATGGCTCTCAGGGTGGCGGTCAGCGCCAGCAGCAGGACCGCCAGCAGCAGGACCGCCAGC